>CAIPGJ010001003.1 GCA_903864555.1 uncultured Pseudomonadota bacterium
CGGTCAGGTGAACCCGTTTGAGAAGTTCGATGGCGCGGTCCAGCAGCTTGCCAGTGGGACGCGGCTTCTGCTTCTGCAGCACCTCGACAATCTGGTCGCCGATGGTGAAAAGCGGGTCTAGCGCCGTCATCGGGTTCTGCAGGATCATGGTAATCTCCCGGCCTCGAACTTCGCGCATCTGTTTCGGGCTGAGCTCCAGCAGTGAGCGCCCACCGAACATGATGCGGCCCGACACCTGAGCATTGGCGGGCAGCGAACGTATGAGCGCGGTGCATAGCGTGGATTTGCCGCTGCCTGATTCGCCGGCCACACCGACGATGTCGCCGGCTTTCAAGGAAAAACTGGCGTGTGAAACGGCCAGCAAGGGCTTGTCGACTTCCCCGTAATTTACACTGACGTCATCGACCTGGAGCAGCGTCGCATCTTTGCCGGTGTTCATAGCTGCCCCCGCGGGTCAAAGCGGAACTTGAGCCAGTCGCCAATCGCGTTGAAGCTCATGACCGCTAGCACAATGGTGATGCCGGGGAAGGCCATCAGCCACCAGGCAAAGCTCATCAGCGTCTTGCCGTCAGCCAGCATCAGGCCCCACGAGACGTCGGGCGGCTGGATGCCCAGGCCCAGGAATGACAACGAGGCTTCAAGAATAATCGCGCGGCCGATGTCCAGTACGGCCAGCACCGCGATGGAGCTCATCGCATTGGGCAGAATGTGAACCAGGGCGATACGCGTGGAGCCAACGCCTGCAATGCGCGCCAGCGTGACGAAGTCCCGCTCCTTGATGCTGATAACTTCGCTGCGCACCAGACGCGCATAGCGCGGCCAGTTGGTCAGAATCATCACCAGGATGATGTTGCCCACACCCGAGCCGAGCGCCGAGATCAATGCCAACGCCAGTAGGATGAAGGGCAAGGCAAGGAAGGCATCGACCATGCGCATGATGGCCGCGCCCACCAGGCCACCCCGATAGCCGGCAATCAGCCCGAGAAAGACGCCGATGGAGCCGGCCACGAAGATCGCGGCGGCGCCAGTCATCAATGAGATGCGGGCACCACTGATAAGCCGGCTGAGCAGGTCGCGTCCCAGTTGGTCGGTGCCCAGCAAATGTGCGGTTGAGCCGTCGGCTGACCAAAACGGCGGCAGCAGACTGGCCGTGGTGTCGAGTTGGTCCTTGGCATAGGGCGCAATGCTCTCGCCGGCCAGCCCGGCCGCAAGCAGCAGCAGCGCGAACAGGAATGCGAGTACCGGAAAGCGCTCCGACCCGCCGCGGCCCAGCACCGATGCAGAGATGCGACGCAAGGTGCCCTGTGCGGCGACGTCGCTCATACCCTCACCCTCGGGTCCAATACCAGGTACAGCATGTCAACCGTGAAGTTGATGACCATGATCATCACAGCCGTCACCAGTACGGTCGCCTGGATCACCGGGTAGTCGCGTGACAGGATGGCCTCCACAATGGTCTGACCAATGCCCGGCCAGGCGAAGACCCGCTCCGTGACGATGGCGCCGCCCAGCAGCAGGCCGAACTGCAGGCCCATATAGGTCACGATGGGCAGCGAGGCGTTGCGCAGCGCGTGTTTTACGACAATGCGCATCTCGGACAGGCCCAGCACCCGCTCCATATGCACGAAGTCGCTTTTGAGCGCCTCTTGCATGTTGGCCGTGGTCAGGCGCAGGATGGAGGCGGAGGTGTAGAAGGCAAGCGTGACGGCCGGCAGCACGTAGTTGGCGGGCGCGCCATAGCCGGAAGAGGGCAACCAGCCCAGGTTGATGGCAAACACCAGGATCAGCATCAGCCCGAGCCAGAAGCTCGGTATGGCCTGCCCGAAACTGGCGTACATATTGATGGCCCTAGATCCCCAGGTGTGCTGGAACACGGCGCCCAGGATGCCCAGCGGCACACCAATCAACACCGCTAACAGCATGGACAGCCCGGTGAGCTTGAGCGTGGGGCCGATGGCGCGGGCCACCAGCTTGATTGCGGGCTCGCGGTAGCGGAACGAAATGCCGAAGTCGCCGGTGAACACGTTGCGCAGGAAGATGCCGTATTGGATGGGCAAGGGCTTGTCCAGGCCGTACTGCTCGCGAAAAAAAGTGCGGTCGGCCTCGGTGGCTTCGGCCGGTACCACCAGGGGCGTGGGGTCGCC
>CAIPGJ010001004.1 GCA_903864555.1 uncultured Pseudomonadota bacterium
CATCGTCGATGGCAAGCCCGGTGCCGGCACCGTGATCGCCAACACCTACGTGGCCCAGGCGCCGCCCGACGGGCATGTGATCCTCATCACCTCGGCGAGCTACACCGTGGTGGCGGCCACCCGGGTCGACCTGCCCTATGACCCGCTGCGTGACCTGACACCGGTGTCACAGATGCTGACCAAGCCGGCCATGCTGATGGTGACGCCCTCGCTGCCAGTGAACAACTACGAGGAATACCTCGCCTATGCCAAAGCCAATCCGGGCGTGCTCAACTTCGGCACCACCGGCATCGGTGGCGCCTACCACCTGGTCGGTGCCTGGCTGCATGGCGTGACCGGCACCAAGGTCGCCTTCGCCCATTACAAGAGCACTTCGCAACTCTTCACCGACCAGATGGGCGGGCGCATCCACGTGTCCCCGGCCAGCGTGTTCAACGGCCTGCCCTATGTGAAATCGGGCAAGCTGCGCGCCATCGCCGGCATCAGCCGTGAACGCTCCTCCATGTTGCCCAACCTGAAAACCGTGGCGGAACAGGGCATCCCCGATTTCGACTACTCGGCCTGGGAGGGGATTTTCACCACCGGCGGCGTGCCACGCGCCATCGTCGCCCGCCTGGGTGCGGAACTCGCGCGCATCGCGAAGATGCCCGACGTGGCCGAGAAGTTCCGCGAGGACGGCTCCACCATGCTGGGCACCACGCCGGACGAATTCCGCAGGCACGTGGGCACGGAGATCGAACGCTGGAAGCGCATCGTGAAGGAGAACGGCATCAAGGCGGTGGAAGAATGAGCAGCGACCAGCTGTCCTGCCTTGATTACAATCAATCTATCTGACCAATAATGACAAGGTTACCTGTCAATAATTGATCACAATGACAGGCCATCGGATCAGTTCTCGCCCTGGATCCCGTTGTCCACCACCAGCTTCTTCCAGCGCACCGCTTCGGTGGCGATGAGTTGCCGGAACTGCGCCGGCGTGCTTCCCACCAGGGTGCTGCCATCGGCTTCAAGGGCGGCGATCACATCGGGCGACTTCGCCGCCTTCGCAAAGGAATCGGCCAGCCTGTTGACGATGCCCGCCGGCGTCGCAGCCGGCGCCACGAAACCCAGCCAGTTGCTGTAGCTGAAACCGGGAAGGCCCGATTCGGCGATGGTGGGCACATCGGGCAGCAACCTGGATCGCTTGTCGTCGGTGATGGCCAGCACGCGCACCTTGCCTGCCTTCACCAGCGGCATGGCCACCAGCACCGTGACGATGCCCGAATCCACGCGCCCGGTAAAAAGATCCGGCAGCATCGGCGCCACACCCTTGTAGGGGATGTAGGTCACCGTGGTGCCGGTGGCGCTGTGCATCCAGGCGCCCAGCAGGTGCGACACGCTGCCCGGCCCTGCGGTGCCGATGTTGAGCTTGCCCGGATTGTTCCGCGCATAAGCGATGTATTCGCCGAAGGTCTTCGGCGCAAAGGCAGGGTTCACCACCACCACGGCGGGCTTCTGGCTCATCAGCGAGAGCGGCGCGAAGTCCTTCACCGCATCGTAGCTGGGCTGGGTGGACAGCGCCGGCAGCATGGTGAAGGCCCCTGCCACCAGCAGCAGCGTGTAGCCATCGGGCGCGGAACGTGCCACGTACTGGCTGCCGATGACGCTGCCCGCCCCCGGCTTGAAGTCGAGCAGGAAGGGCTGGCCCAGGTTGGCCTGCATCCTGCCCATGTACAGGCGGGCCTCCTGGTCGTTGGGCCCACCCGGGGTTTGCGCCACGATGATGGTCACGGGCTTGGTCGGGTAGCTGTCGACCGCAACCTGCGCAAGCGTCGTGCCGGACATCATGAGCAGAGACACTGCGGTGAGCCACTTGCTGCATGAAGCTTGCATGCTGCTTCCTCCATTGCGGGTAAAACGACACGATGAACCGGGCTGTTCAGGCCTTGAGGAAATCCCTCACGGAGCGCGCATAAGCACCATCGCGCCGCCTGAGTGCCCGCGTCACCCCCGGCGTATGCCCGAAGGTGGGGATGAAGGCCGAGTGCTTGCCCGAGCCGCCCGCCACGATGACCACGAACTCCTCGGGCGAGCCGGCCATGGGCGCGCGCGCATTGAGGCCATCGGCAGCCCAGCGCTCCGGGTAGAGCACCTTCATGCGCCGCTCAATGTATTCATCGGAAAAGCGGTTGAAGGGCACCTGAGTGGCCTCGTACAAATAGCGCTTCACATCCATCTTGGAATAGCCGTCGCCCGCCACGGTGGCCGCATGTTCCGGCCCGAACAGGATCAGCGGGTCGCCACCGGGCAGGGTGACCAGATTGGTGCCGGTGATGGCCACGGTGTTGGCGATCATTTTGAGGATGCCCTTGCCGCTGGTGCTCTCGTGGTCGTTGACATTGTGCGGACCCTCGGCGCTGAACACGGAGACCGTGCTTGCCTCCAGCGGATACCCGCGCTCCACATGCAATGGCTCCCACGGGGAGGCCGCCTCGTTCTCGGCAATGCAGAAGCTGTATTTTCCCGGCGAGCCGAAGGTGGACATGTCACCCGTGCCCGGCGTCGCCCCGCCGATGTTGAGCAAGGCCAGGCGTATGGCGCGGCCTATGGTGGCATTGCTGCGGCGACCGGGCCCGAAGGCATTGTGTCCGGCATTGATATCGAGTTCCCGCGCCACCGGCCCGTTCACCACGATGAGCGGTGCGCACTGGTGGGTGGTGGCCTGGATGCCATAGAGGTTGAAGGACTCCTCGCACATCGTCTCGATGGCCAGCAGGATGAGCGGAAAGTATTCCGGCAGGCAGCCGGCCATCACGGCATTGGCGGCCAAGCGTATGGGCGTCGCCTCGCCCCAGCGCGGCGGGATCTTCGCCACCGGTTCGTCCCAGGGACGGTCGCAATAGGCCAGCATCTGTTCCACGCGCTCGGCACTGGGCGGCACGATGGGCAGGCCGTCGGACCAGCCTTTGGACAGATACAGATCATTGACCGCCTGGAAATCATCCACCGCCTCGATGGCAGCGCCCTTCAAGGTCAGTTCGCTGGCAAAGCCGCTCATGCGAATTTCTCCCGGATCAGTTTCACCAGTTGGCCGGCGGCCACATCGGCGCGGGTGGCGACCACATCGAGCGTGATGCCGCCCAGCGGATGCGGAATCATGAGCAGCGGCAGATCAGGCACGCCCAGCACCTTCGCCTGCGTGCGCCCCAGCTTCTCGAAAGGCATCGAGCAAACCGCCGCCGCAACGAGACCTTGTTTCGTCAGCTCACACATGTCGTGGACACTCCACGACGTGCAGGCGCCTCAATCGGCCATTGCGGTGACAACGCAGTCCGCCTCCCTGATGAGCTGGTCCATCACGTCCTTGGGCATGGGCAAGCCGGCGGTGGGCTTGCGCAGTCTCAGCACCGAGGCCACCGGCACCTCCCGCTGCAGGCGCTCCATGAGCATGGACAACAGGTGGTCGGCATTGCTCTTGCTGTTGTCCAGAATCGCGATCCGTACCGGACCGCTGCGCCTGCCGGCCTGCTTCGCCGCCACCACCGCAGATGG
>CAIPGJ010001005.1 GCA_903864555.1 uncultured Pseudomonadota bacterium
CGCCCAGCTTCTGCGCGTAGAGGCGTGCCTCCACATCGGTGGTGCCGCCTGGCGCATAGGGAATCACCACCTGCACCGGTTTGGCGGGATAGTCAGCCTGGGCCAGGCTGGTGGCCGGTGACAGGGCGGCAAGGCCCGTGAAGGACAACATGGCCGCAGCAAGGGCGGCCGGCAATACCGGCTTGGACATGAAACAGGCTCCGTGGATACCGGCTCTAATCGTCGAACCGGATGTTGTTTTCGCTGACCAGCTTTTTCCAGCGCGCCGTTTCGTTCTGGGCATAACGCTTGAACTCCGCCGGAGTGGTGGCATACAGGGCCGTTTCCGCGCCCAGCTTGTTGGCGACATCGGGGTGCTTGATGACCTTGGTCAGCTCCTGCTGCAGCTTGTTGATGATGGCGGCCGGGGTCTTCTCCGGGGCGATCAGCCCGAGCCAGCTGGCGTATTCGAAGCCGGGCACGCCCTGCTCGGTGAAGGTCGGCAAGTCAGGCAGCAGGTCATTGCGCTGCAGGCTCGCCACACCGATGGCCTTGAGCTTGCCCGATTTCAGCAGGGGCAGGCTGGTCTGGAAGGTCATGGGCGTGGCATGCACGCGGCCGGCCATCAGGTCCGGATAACCGGAGCCGGCCGCCTTGAAGTGCACGAAGGTGAACTTGAGCCCCGTGGCACTGGCCAGCCACAAGCCGGTCAGATGCTGGATGCTGCCATTGCCGGCGGTGGCGAAGTTGATCTCTCCTGGCCGCCCTTTGGCATACGCAATGAATTCCTGCACGTTCTTCACCGGCAGGTCGGGCGCGATGGCGATGATGGCGCTGCGCTTGGACAGCAGCGACACCTGTTCGAAGTTGCTGATCGGGTCATAAGGAAGGTTCTTTACCTGCATCGGCAGCAGCGCATAGCTCGCCGACACGTACAGCAGGGTGTAACCGTCCGGTTTGGCCTTGACCACGGCATTCATGCCGATGGTCATGTTGGCGCCGGGCTTGAAGTCCAGCACGAAGGACTGGCCCCAGGCCTCGGTGAGCTTGTTGGCGTAGATGCGGCCTTCGATATCGGTGGCCGCGCCCGGGGAGAAGGGCACGACCATGGTGACCGGCCGGTTCGGGTAATCCGCTGCCCCCTGCGCCAGGACATGGCCTGGCAGGCCTGCTGCGAACAGCGCCGATGCCAGTGCTGCCCGGAGGGGCAGGCGGCACGGGCAGATCGGTGGTGTCATGCGCCGGCCCGCCGCCATCACTTCTCCTCGAGGCTGATGCCGTTGTCCGAGACCAGCTTCTTCCAACGCTCGGTCTCGGTGAGCGCGATCTTGCGGAACTCCGCCGGCCCCAGGGCCAGCAGCGTGGTCTCGTCACCCAGCTTTTCCTTGATTTCGGGAATCTTGATGATCTTCACCAATTCTGCGTGCAGCTTGTTGATGATGGGGCGCGGCGTGCCGGCGGGCGAGATCAGTCCCAGCCAGCTGGAGTACTCGAATCCAGGGACGCCCTGCTCGGTGGCGGTGGGCAGGTCAGGCATGCCCGCGTTGCGCTGCAGGCTGGCGATGGCGATGCCGCGGATCTTGCCTGACTTCACCATGGTTGAGGCCGCCGAGTAGGTGCCCGGGATCATGTTGGTGCGCCCGGCCATGAGATCGGGGTAGGCCTGGCTGATGGACTTGTAGTGCACGAAGGTCACCTTGGTATCGGTGGCGCTGGTCAGCCACAGACCGGTCAGATGCTGGATGCCACCATTGCCGCCGGTGGCGAAATTGATCGC
>CAIPGJ010001006.1 GCA_903864555.1 uncultured Pseudomonadota bacterium
ATCGCCCATGCCAGGTCCAATCCCGGCAAACTGAGCTACGCCTCCGCCGGCAATGGCAGCGTGAATCACCTTGCCGGAGAACTGCTGTCCATGATCACCCAGAGCAAACTGCTGCATGTCCCTTTCAATGGCAGCGGCCCGGCGCTCAACGAGACCGTGGCTGGACGGGTCGACATGTTCATCGTCAGTCCCGCCACCACGCTGCCCTTCATCAAGGCAGGCAAGCTGAAAATGCTGATGGTCAGTGCGCCGAAGCGCCTTTCATTCGTCCCGGATGTGCCCACCATGATCGAGGCCGGCCTGCCGGAATTCATCTCGCAGTCAGGCACGGGTTTTCTTGCGCCCGCCAAAACACCGCGCGCGGCCATCAGCCGATTCAATGCCGAAGTGGTGAAGTACCTCAATTCGCCGGACGCCATCGCCAAGATGACCGCGCTCGGCCTGCAGCTGGTGCCCGGCACACCCGAGGAGTACGCACAGGTGCTGCGCGACGAAAGCACACGCTGGGCCGCAGTGGTTAAAGCGGCCAGCATCAAGATACAGTGAGCTGACCATCATGCGCATCATCGACGTGCACTCCCACTGGGGAACCGAACGCGGCTGGAAGGGCAATCCCGCTGGCAGCAAGAAGGCCTTTGCCGCCCTGCAGAAGTATTTCAACTGGAAAGACGGCTTCGTCACTGAAGCCCACATGACGGACTACTTCCGCAAGAGCGATGCCCGGGTCATCCTGGACCTGGCCTTCACCCACAACCTGCCCATGGACGAAGTGCGCGAGCAGCACGATTACTGCTTCGACACCGAGCGGGCACACCAGGATGTCATCCTCGGGCACTGGATACACCTGGACCCGCTCAATCCGGACAGCCTGGGCGAACTGCGGCGTTGTATCGACAAGCGCATCGGTTTCCTCGGCCTGCACGTGAACGCCACCCCGCCGGCCAGCGACCCGGCCTGGACACCGCTCTACGAATTGTGTGTCGAAGCCAATGTGCCGGTGATGATACTGGTGGGCATGTCCGCCATCGGTGCCGGCGTGCGTGGCGGCCTGGGACGCATCCTGGAAGACACCCATCCACGCCACCTCGACCGGGTGGCTGCAAAATATCCCGACATGAACATCATTGCGGCACGTTCAGGCTGGCCCTGGCAGGCCGAAACCAATGCCGTGCTGCTGCACAAGGGCAACGTCTGGTACGAAATTCATGGCTGGTCGCCCAAGTATCATCCGCCGGAACTCAAGCACGAAATCGCCCGCCGCCTGCAGGACAAGGTGATGTTCGCCGCCGACTACCCGATGCTCAGCTATGAGCGCCTGGAGCGCGACTGGCGTGCCGAGGGCTACACAGAAGAAGTTCTGGAGAAGGTCTTTCACCGCAATGCCGAAGCCTTCATGAAGATGATCGGGCTGGATCTGCCGGGGTTGAGGGGCTGAGGGTTCGTTTACGCACCCGCGCGGGTTGTATGGGGAAACTCAGGCCGCCAGCGGCCAGTCCTCGAACAGCACCGTGGCCTGGTCCATGAAGCGCTTCAGTGGGGGCCAAGACGGACTACTGAGTCTTGCCCTCCGCGACCCCGATCTTCCCGCCTGCCGCACTGGTGATTGACGCGCAACCAATCGCGCACTGCCAGCTCGGTCTCATCGACTCCTAGCCGAGGCAAGCCATTCGGAAGCGCAGTGGCCTGCCTGGCTAGCGACGACTGTAGGTAACAGGCGGCTCGGCGGCCTTCAAAGCCCCGGCGTTGAGATCCAGCACCTGCCCGTCGCGATAGACATAGAAGGGGGTGCCGGTACGCTCGGACAAAGCGCGCGCCTGGTCCGCAGCGCGGCGCAATGCCGTGAGGGATGCGGCGAGGTCGGGATCACGCGGTTCAGGATTCACTGGCTGGCTGCTCACGTACGGCCTCCGGACTCAAGCAAGTGGGGTTGCCCACCTCCATTGTCGTACACAACCCAGTCATCGACCAGTGGTGCATAAACCTCGCGCAGATTGCGCAGGCCCGCCGAGAAGCGACGCCGGATCACATCTGCAGGCACGTCATGCCC
>CAIPGJ010001007.1 GCA_903864555.1 uncultured Pseudomonadota bacterium
AACAACGGCGAGGGCTTTGCCGGGCTGACGCGCGCCTTCATGTATGCCGGCGCGCGCAGCCTGGTGGTGTCCCACTGGAGCGTCGATAGCCTGTCCACCCAGGCGCTGATGACGGCGATGTTCCGCAATATCAATGGCGGGCAGGCTGCGCTTGCGGCCATGAGCGAAGCGCAACGCGGCATGCTGGGCGGGCTGTACAGCAGCGGCGACTACCATTTCTCGCGCAGCCATCCATTCTTCTGGGCACCATTCGTTTTTGTCGGGGATTGAACCCGGGCTTGTGCGGGCCCGGGGAGGGCCCATCGATGTTTAGCAAAATCACAGGGGACAGGGCCAGCCATGCGTGAAACCAGGTCTGAACGCATGGCGGCCCTCCGCAAGAAGCTGTTGCGCCACGTCGGCGTGCCGCTGCTGGCCTGTTTTGCCGCCATTGGCCTGGCGCGCACCAGCTGGCTGGAGTCGATGGAGAACGTCTATTACGATTACTGGCACATCGTTTCCGGGGTGCGTTACATGCCCCAGCATGCGGCTGTCGTTTCCATGGATGACGAAACCCTGGTGGCGCTCAAGGACGACCCGCTGGCCTTCTGGGCACCGCATTTCGGCAAGGCCATGGACGTGCTCACCGAGGCGGGCGCCAAAGCGGTCGGCCTGGACTTCATCTACCAGGTCAGTGCCGAGAGCTGGCTGAAAAAGTTGAAGCTGCCAGACAGCGAGATCAGCCGCAACTATGATGCGCCGCTGCGCTCCGCCCTGGCTTCCGGCAACAAGATACTGATCACCCACCTGGTCGAGCTGAACAATGGCGAGCTCGACCTGCTGATGCCGCCGGATGACCAGCGCTACCTGCTACCCGGAGGCATCAACGACCTGGGCATCGCCAACCTGTTCCCGGATCATGACAAGTACGTGCGCAAGTTCTATCCGGTCATGGACCCCGACCCGGCACGACCAGGCGTGAGCTTCGGCCTGCAACTGGCGCTGCGTGGCGCGGACAAGGATCCGGCGCAGATGGAATGGGAGATCGGCGGGGTGAAACTGGCGCGCAGCCTGGAGCGGCGCTGGATTTCCTATGCAGGGCCTTCGGGCACCATACCGACCGTGTCCATGAATGCGCTACTGCAACCGGATGCCTTGTCCAATCCCAGGGTGCAGGCACTCAAGGGCAAGGTCATCGTGCTGGCGGCCAACAACGCCGGCAGTTCCGACCGGCACTTCACCCCGTACTCCCGTGGCACTTTTGCCGACCAGATGGCGGGCGGCGAGATCCACGCCAACATCATCGAAACCATACTCGGGGGACGCTACCCGCAAGTGCCGCCGCAATGGCTGCAGGGCCTCTATGTCTTTTTCATCCTGTCGATGGCGACCATCTATTTCCTGCGCATGCAGCCGGAACGCGGTGCGCTCGTTGGGGTGCTGATTGCGGTCAACCTGCCCATTCCTGCCTTTCTGGCGTTCCGGTATGACTTGGTGCTGCCGGTGGCCGAACCCCAGGTCGGCCTGGCGGTGGCCTTTCTGCTGACCGTCATCCTGCGCCTGACCGGTGAAGAGCGTGAACGCGCGCGCATCACCCAGCTGTTCGGCAATTACGTGTCTGATGAAGTGGTGGACATGCTGATTGCCGAAGGACGCAAGGTGAACCTCGGCGGCGAACAGGTGAATGTCACCATCCTGTTTTCGGACATCCGCAACTTCACCACCATTTCCGAGAAGCTCCAGGCCACCGAGGTGGTGGAGATGCTCAATGCCTACTTCAGCCTCGTGACGGTGCCCATCCTGGAGCAGGGGGGCAATGTCAACAAGTACATCGGCGATGCGGTGATGGCGGTGTTCGGTTCGCCGGTGCACTATCCGGACCATCCACGCCGCGCACTCATTGCTGCGTTGGAAATGGTGAAGCAGGCCGAGGACTTCAGGTTATGGATGGAGGAACGCTTTCCCGGTCGCGGGCTGCCACCTTTTGCCATCGGCGTGGGCATCCACACCGGCGACGCCGTGATGGGCAACATCGGCTCGGTAAAGCGCCTGGAATTCACGGCCATCGGTGACACGGTGAACGCCGCCTCCCGGCTGGAGGGCATCACCAAGGAAATGGAATGCGCGCTGGTGGCCAGCCGCCAGACAGTGCAGGCCGCCGGCGGTGGCGTGCTCACGGGCAAGCACGAGAACGTGATGGTCAAGGGCAAGGCCGAGCCCATGGAGGTCTACGAAATCATCGGGCTGGAACCAGTTTCTTCCGCGGGGGCGTCGCCATGAGGGTGAACAGGAATGCGGGGACGAGCGGCAAGGCAGGCATGCAGCGAATCGGATCGATTCGGTCTGCGTGGCTGATGACGCTGACCTTGGTGCTGGGCGTAGGGATGCTGTCACATCCAGGGCAGCCCCTGGCGCAGGAATCCGTCGATGTCGGCCTGGTCAACCAGATGACGGGTGCCGTGACCTACCTTGCCGGCAACGCTCCCGGTTTCGGCATGCCCTCGCGCGCTTTCATGCGGGTGCGCCTGGGAGACCGTTTCACGGTGGCGGATGGCGCCAGCCTGCGTCTCATCTATTTTTCCAGCGGTCGCCAGGAAACCTGGCAGGGGCCGGCCAGCCTTCGTGCAGGCAGTGTGGGCAGCGTACTGCAGACCGGGAAACCACCTGTGGTTGTGGCTTTGCCGGTGAGCGTGCCGCAACGCATGGCCAGGGTGCCCGATCTGGTTCAGGGCGCGCGCCTCGGTGGCATCGTGGTTCGTGGTGGGGCGCGTGGCAGGGTTGCGGCACCCGCTTCCCCGGAACTGGAGCGAGCACGGGGGCTCTATCGGACGATGCGCGAAGACACCAGCGCAGATGACGTGACCCCCGAGTTGTACCTTCTGTCAGTGCTGCAGGAGCACGGGCAACTGGACGAGATCGAGTCCATCACCCGGGACATGTTGAAGCGCCAGCCGGATACTCCGGAGGTGAAGGAACTGGCAAAATGGGCTCAGGAACGGGCCGAGGCGCCGAGGTAAGCGGATTCTGCGTGGAACCATGCTGCAAATAGTGTGCATTACTGCACTTTTCCCATTGAAACCCGGCGCTTGCGTGCATTATTCACTCGGTACTGACGTACATCTGGCCTAAGCTGGTGCCCTGTCGTCAGTGAAAGGGAGAGATTGAAAATGAAAAGTATCAAATCGATGTTCGCCGCGGTGCTCTTTGGCGCCGTTGTCTCTGCAGCACAGGCCCAGTCTGCCGATGTCGGCCTGGTCAACATGCTCAACGGTGATGTGTCTTACGTCAGTGAAGGCTCGGCGGCTGCCAAGGCGCGGTCCTTCATGAAGGTGCGACAGGGTGATCGCTTCACCCTGCCGTCGGGTGCGCAGGTGCGTGTCGTTTATTTTCAGGGTGGTCGGCAGGAAACCTGGAAGGGACCAGCCTCATTCCGCGCTGGTGCCCAGTCCGGGGAGCAGGGCAGTGGGGCCAATCCCGAAGTCACCACGCTGCCAGCCGGCGTTCCCCAGAAGATCGCCCAGGTCCCCGAACTGATGCAGATTGCCAAACTGGGACGCTCCGGTGGGGTGGCCGTACGGGGTGCCGGCAAACCGCCGAGGCTGACCGCCGAGCAGCAGGCCGAGGTCAAGACTGCCCGTGACACCTACGGCAAACTGCGCAAGCAATCGTCTGCTGATGACATCACCCCGGAGCTGTACCTGTACTCGGTGCTGCAGGATTACCTGCTGTATGACGACATGAAGCCCATTGTTGAGGAAATGGCCAAGCGCCAGCCGGCCAATGCCGAAGTCCAGGAACTGGTGGCCTGGGTGAAGAGCCGCACCCAGTAAGTCGCAAGTCAGCATAAAGAAAAGGGGCGCCGCGGCGCCCCTTTTTCATTGCATCAGATCCATCTGGTAATTTTAAAGGTGATCACAATCCTTCTGCCAGATCAATGGTCAAAATGGCTTGCATTCGAAAATGATCATTTTCCCCTGGCGGTATGCTCACGGTACTGCCGCAACTCCAGTTTGGCGATCTGGTTGCGGTGCACTTCGTCCGGACCATCGACGATGCGCAGGATACGGGCACGTGCATAGGCCTCGGCCAATCCGAAGTCCTCCGACAATCCGCCACCGCCGTGCGCCTGTATGGCCCAATCCAGAATCTGGCACAGCATGTTCGGGGCGATCACCTTGATCATGCCGATTTCCTTGAGTGCCGCCTTGTTGCCGACCCTGTCCATGCGATCGGCGGCATTCAACACCAGC
>CAIPGJ010001008.1 GCA_903864555.1 uncultured Pseudomonadota bacterium
CATGCTGCCTGAGTCGGGATTTGTGGTTTTTGCCAAGCGCGACTGTCCCACCTGCGAGCTGATCGAGCCGGTGCTGCAGCAGCTCGCCACCAAGTCATCCACGCGCATCATCAGCCAGGACGACCCGGGCTTTCCGGCACGGGTGGCGGGCGTCATCGATGACCGCGAACTGGAACAGTCCTTCCGCCACAGCATCGAGATTGTCCCCACGCTGATCCGCATGGAAGCTGGGCGCGAGGCCGAGCGCACCTATGGCTGGGACGCCGCCGAGTGGCAGCGCGTCACCGGCATCGCCGACCTGGGCCAGGGCTTGCCCGGCTTCCAGCCCGGCTGCGGCTCGCTCAGCTGCGCCCCTGGCGCGGAGGATCATCTGCGTGCACGCCATGGCGAAACCGGACTGCAAGCGCGCAAGGTCACGCTGGGCGAATGGGATGACCCCATCGAGGCCTGTTTCGAGCGCGGCTGGAGCGACGGCCTGCCCGTGGTGCCGCCGACCGACGTGCGCATCCTGCGCATGCTCGCCGGCACCCGGCGCAAACCCGATGAAGTCATCGGCCGCATCCCGCCCATGCTGCCCGAATGCACGGTGGAAAAAGTGGCGATCAGCGCCGTGATGGCCGGCTGCAAGCCTGAATACCTGCCGGTGGTGCTGGCCGTGGTGGAAGCGGCGCTGGAGCCGATGTTCTGCATGCACGGGCTGCTGGCCACCACCTACTTCGCCGGCCCCATCATCGTGGTCAATGGCCCGGTGACCCGAAAGATCGGCATGAACTGGGGCCTCAACGCCCTGGGTCAGGGCAACCGCGCCAACCTCACCATAGGCCGCGCGTTGCAGTTGCTGATCCGCAATTACGGCGGCGGTCGTCCGGGCGAGGTGGACCGCTCCGCGCTGGGCAGCCCAGGCAAGCTCTCCTTCTGCTTTGCCGAAGACGAATCCGATGCGGGGTGGGAACCGCTGTCGGTGTCGCGCGGCTTTTCGCCCGGAGCCTCCACGGTGACCCTGTTCCAGGGCCATGGCGTGGAAGCCTTCAAGGACGAGAAATCGCGCACCCCCGAGGAACTGTCCCGGTCCATGGGCCTGGTGCTGGCCAATTGCGGCCACCCGCGCTCCAACATGCCGCGCGCCATCTTTGTGTTGTCGCCCGAACACCACGCAATCTACAAGGCGGCTGGCTGGGACCGGCAGCGCATCACCCAGGCACTGCAGGATGCCAGTACCCGCCCGGGCAGCAGCATCGTCGCCGGCCTCGACGGCATCCCCATGGGCATACCCGCCAGCCGTGCGGCGGAACCGGTGGCCAAGCTGGCACCTGACGGCCTGATGGTGGTGCGCGCCGGCGGACCGGCGGGCCTGTTCAGTGCCATCCTGCCCGGCTGGGGCAGCAAACCCGATGAACTCACCCCGATCACCAAGGAGGTAAGGGAATGAACCAGACCAAGGAATGGCTGAGGGACCCCACGGCGGAAACGACCTCCGTGAAACGCCCGCGCAGGACGCCGCCCGCGTCACTGAAAGGCCTGCGCGTTGGGCTCTTCGGCATCGGCAAGAACCGCACGGACGAGTTCTTCGACCAGGTGGAGAAGCGCTTTACCGAGCGCGGCCTGGCGGTGAAGCGCTTTGCCAAGCCGACCAATGCGCGTACCGCGCCGCCGGAAGTGATGGAGCAGGTGCTGGCCGGCTGCGACGTGGTGGTGGTCGGCCTCTCCGATTGAGGCTCCTGCACGTCGTGCAGTTTGCACGACCTGATCAAGATGGACGCCAACGGGATACCCGGGGTTACCGTGGTGTCGAAAGGCTTCGTGGACGCCATGTCGATGCAGTCCGAGGCATTGGGCTTCGACCCGGCAGTGATCTACGTGCCCCACCCCATACAGAATCTCACCCATGAGGAGCTGATGCGCATTGCAGACGATATCATTGAGCCTGCCATCAGCAAGCTCACCTCGGGCTGACGCCGGATTCATGATGCTGCCGGCCTGCCGTCCGAATGGGGGGGCGGCAGGACTGCAGGACGCCGGTGCGCCAGACCATCAGTACGCGAGAACACCAGGACACACAACAAGGAGCCAGAAGCATGCAACACAAGACCCCGAACAACCCGGACAAGCGCGCCACGCTGCGCCGCGGCAGCTGGCTGGCGACGCTGGTCGCCGGCACCATTGCCGGCGCCCTGTCGGCCACCCTCGCCACGGGCGACGCCCAGGCGCAGGGCTTTCCCAACAAGACCGTGAAGATCATCTCGCCCTATGCACCGGGCGGCGGCAATGACGTGATCTGCCGCGCCGTGGCGGTGCGCTTGACCACGCGCCTGGGCCAGCCGGTGATCGTGGAGAACCGCGCCGGGGCCAACACCATCGTCGGCGCCGAATTCGTGGCGAAGTCCCCACCGGATGGCTACACCATCATCCTGCTGCCGACGCAGCACGTCTACAACCCCAGCATCTACGACAAGATGCCCTACGACCCGATCCGCGACTTCACGCCCATCACCCTGGTCGGCGCGGCGCCGCTGCTGCTGGTCTCGCATGCCGCAACACCCTTCAAGAACCTCAAGGAACTGGTGCAGTACGCCAAGGGCCGTCCGGCCAACGATGTCACCTTCAGCACCTCCGGCGCAGGTTCCGCGGGCCACCTCGCCGGCGCCCTGCTTGGCATGGTCACCGGCATCCAGCTGCAGCACGTCGCCTACAAGGGCGCCTCGCCCGCAGCCCAGGCGCTGCTGACCCAGGAAGTGATGATGAGCTTCTCGCCGCCCTCGACGCTGCTGCCGCACGTGCGCGCCGGCAAGATGATCCCCATCGGCATGACCGGCCTGAAGCGTTCCGACGTGGCGCCCGACGTGCCGACGATTGCCGAGCAGGGCCTGCCCGATTACGAGGCCGGACTGTGGTACGGCTTCATGGGGCCGGCGAAGATGCCGCGTGATGTGGTGATGCGGCTGAACACCAGCATCGGCGCCGTGGTCAACGACAAGGAAATGCGCGATGTGCTGGCCAAGCTGGGCATCGACGCCTTCAGCACGACACCGGAAGAGTTCGGCAAGGTGCTGGTCACCGACCTGAAGCGCTGGGCGCCGGTGGTCAAGGCGGCCGGCATGAAACCCGACTGAACCCGCGTACCCCAACCATCCATCAAGGAAGCGTTCATGTCCATCCGTCTCATCGTCAGCATGCGTGCGGTGCCCGGCAAGGGTGCCGA
>CAIPGJ010001009.1 GCA_903864555.1 uncultured Pseudomonadota bacterium
CCGTCATGCCCGGATGCGGGCCCTTAGTGTCCTCCGGTGCTTCCCCTCTGCAAGGCAACAGCCGTGCTCAGGGTTCATGCAATGTCGGCAAAAGGCCATGAGACCAGCCTGGTTGGCCAAAATCCCCCCGCTGGCCTGCGGCCAGTCGGCCCCCTTTGACAAGGGGGTCAACGCCGGGCCTGCCAAGCTTGCTGCCAATGACATCCCCGGAAATCGGTGAAGAACCTTTGACAAGGGGGGTTAACAGCAGCAGCCTTGCCGCGACTGATCAGCCGCCCGCCTTCAGAGCCGCCAGTGTCCTGCGAGCAAACACCAGGTCCTGCCAGGACTTGGCCTTGTCCGGCAGGTTGCGCAGCAGATAGTCCGGGTGATAGGTGACGATGACCGGCACCCCCTGATAACGGTGCACCTTGCCACGCAGGCTGGCAATGCTGGCATCGGTCTCGAGCAAGGCCTGTGCAGCGAAACGTCCCATCGCCAGGATAAGTTTGGGCTGGACCAGGGCCACTTGCCGCATCAGGTGCGGGCTGCAGCGGGCAAGCTCCCCTGGCTCCGGATTGCGGTTGCCCGGTGGCCGGCACTTCAGCACATTGGCGAGGTACACATTCTTGCCGCGCTCCATCTCCAGGGCCGCCAGCATGTTGTCCAGCAATTGACCGGCCTGACCAACGAAGGGCTCGCCACGCGCATCCTCTTCGGCGCTCGGGGCTTCACCCACCAGCATCCATTCAGCCTGCTGGTCGCCCACACCGAACACCGTCTGCCGGCGCGTCGAGCACAGGGTGCAGGCCTTGCACGAGGCCACCGCCTCTCGAAGCTGAGTCCAGTCCATCTGCAGGATGCGCTGTTCACGCTCCGGATCAAGGGTTGGTGCGACCACTGGTGGAGGTGCAGCGGGTGCGCGGGCAGGCGTAGTGCGCACAGGCGCAGCCGTGCGCTCGGGCACGCGTGCTTCCGGGTTCGCCCGTACGGGTGCAAGTGAGGGAGCAGCGTCTTCAACGACATCAGCCGGTATCGCTTCGGCCTCGCCGGTATGGCGCAGCTTCCACACCGGGCCCAGACCCATGGCTTCGATCAGTTGTTCACGGCGCCCCATGCTCAGGCCTGCTCCCTGTCAAGGCAGCGCGGCGCGGGACCGGCTTGCACGGCGCCGGTCGACTCAAGACACTGGATTCCCGCTTTCGCGGGAATGACGGTGGAGTTTTGATGGTATGAGCGTATCCCTGGCTTGGCACCTTCACTTTCCATACTCACGCCAGAGGCGAAGCAGCCGCGTTTGCTGCACGATGAAAATGGATTCCCGCCTGCGCGGGAATGACGATCTTTCATCTCAGGCAATAGCGATGACACGAGGGCGTTGGGGACATCCCCCCCCACCAGGATGTTGGGAACATTTCCCGCAACCACCGTCATCCCCGCGCAGGCGGGGACCCATTTTGACTTTCTGGCAGTCAATGCACGTCCATCGGCAGAGTCACGCACGCGCACACCCAGACGCATCCTTGACAGGCGGGACTGCGAGCCCACGCAGCGAAGCATCATGCCTGTTCCTCCCCGTCCAGATCCAGTGC
>CAIPGJ010001010.1 GCA_903864555.1 uncultured Pseudomonadota bacterium
CATCTTCGAATTGAAGCCCGGCGAAAAAGGCGGGCCGGCGACACTGAACGACTACCAGGGCAATTACGAGGACTACCTGCGCAGCCAGGGCGTGGACCACTAAGGTCGGCAACAGCCTCTGGCCATCGCCAGTCACCAGGCACCAGGCACTACAGGGAGCGCGGCATCAGGCATGCCGCCCCCTCACGGCCGCGGCGAAGCCGCCACAGCCGGTGCGGGACGCCTACTGGATCTTGATGCCGGAGGCCTTGACCACGCGCTGCCACTTGGCCATGTCGTTGCGGATGAATTCGCCGAACTCCTCCGGCGTGGTAGGCGAGGCCTCGATGCTCTGCCCCAGCAACTGCGCCCTCACCTCGGGCTCGCCGAGGATCTTGCGGAAGTCCGTGTTCAGCCGGTTGATCACCGGCCGCGGTGTCGCGCCAGGCGCCACCACGCCGTACCAGGTGGTCGCCGAATAACCGGGAATGCCGGCCTCATCCACCGTGGGCACGTCCGGCGCGAGGCTGGAGCGCTTCAGGCTGGTCACCGCCAGGGCGCGCACCTTGTTCGCCTTGACCTGCGGCAGCATGGTGCCCAGGCTGGTCACCATGAACTGCACATCGCCGGTAAGCAGTGCCGGTATGCCGGGCGCCGCACCCTTGTAAGGGATGCGCTCGATGTTGATGCCGGCCATCTGGTTGAACATCTCCGTGGCCAGGTGGGTCGGGCTGGAGGTGGAGGCGTAATTCAGCTTGCCGGGGTTCGCCTTCACATAGGTGAGGAACTCCCTCAGGTTGGCCGCCGGCACCGAAGGATGCACAACCACGAAGTTGGAGGCCTCACCGACCAGCGTGATGGGCGCGAAATCCTTCATTGTGTCAAAGGGCACCGTGCCGTACAGGCTGGGATTGATGGACAGTCCGCTCTGCCCGGCCAGCAGCGTGTAGCCATCGGGCGCTGCGCGCGCCACCGCTTCCATGGCGATGTTGGCATCGGCACCGGGGCGGTTGTCCACCAGCACCGGCTGGGCCACATGCGTGGACAGGCGCTGGGCCAGCAGCCGCGCGATCAGGTCCGCCGGGCCGCCAGCAGCAAAGCCCACCACCATGCGCAGGGGTTTCGAAGGATAGGCCGGCGCCTGGGCCTGTGACAGGCAAGGCAGTGCCGCCAATGCGGCCGTGGTCATGCAGCGCAGCGCGATGCGCCCCGATATGGATGTCATGCTGGCAGCCCCCCAAGAATGCGCAGCGATGGCCACGCGTGCCGTTATTGTTCAATGCTGCGTTTCTATAGGGGAATTCTAAACCCATCGTCCGGTGCCCGGTTGGGGGTCTGGAAAACGGATGGGCTTGGCGACGCATCAGCGGACTATCGAGCCAAGCCGCCTGCACGCCCGACTCGCGCTCGACCCTCCAACTGCAGGCACATGGCTAAGCCCGGCCGTGCGGATGGCGCGCGCAAGGCGCGGCCTGTTGCGGATTCGAGTAAGGTTACGGCTCTTTCGGGCGGAGGCACCGCCCGGCTCACAACCATGACAGAGGAGCCCATCCATGGCTGATACACCGACCTTCGGACGCTATGCCGAAATCCCTTATGACCAGATGAGCACGGAGCAGCAGGAGGGCTTCAAGGTGCTCATGGAAAC
>CAIPGJ010001011.1 GCA_903864555.1 uncultured Pseudomonadota bacterium
CTGGGTTGCCGCATCGAGTTCAGCCGTAGTGATGAGGGAGGCGCCCTCCACAACGAAGCGGCGTATCTCGAAGCGGGGATCCTGCGCTGCAGGCTGGGCCTGAGCGACCTGGGCGAGCAGGTTGGACGGTTGAGTCAGCCATGCAGTGCAATACAGGACCACCGCAAGCCGGAAAATGAAAATCACTAGTTCGTTCTTGGATGTTTAAGGGCGAATTTTCGTGGCCTCATGGCACGCCACATCCTAACCGCTGAGCGTTTAAAAAACAACCATTTAGCATAGGTTTCCAAAAGACTTTGCTGAGCATTCGCGAGGAAAGCTCAGGGCTATAATGTGACCGCTTACCGAATCTCACCCGCCATCTCTGAAAAGTCCGCCTGACATGACAAAAACAAGCAAGCACGCGAAGCTCCTCATCCTTGGATCGGGCCCGGCCGGCTATACCGCAGCCGTCTACGCGGCACGCGCCAATCTGCATCCCGTCCTGCTGACTGGCCTGGCACCCGGTGGCCAGCTCACCACCACCACGGAAGTGGACAACTGGCCCGCGGATGTTGCCGGCGTCCAGGGCCCCGAACTCATGGAGCGTTTCCAGAAGCACGCCGAGCGATTCGAAACCGAGATCGTCTACGACCAGATCAACACCGCCCACCTGGACGAAAAGCCGATCCGACTGGAGGGTGACTCCGGAACCTATACCTGCGACGCCCTGATCATCGCCACCGGCGCATCAGCCCAGTACCTGGGACTGCCCTCGGAACAAGAGTTCATGGGCAAGGGTGTATCGGCATGTGCCACCTGCGATGGTTTTTTCTACAAGGGGCAGGACGTGGCCGTGATCGGCGGTGGCAATACCGCTGTCGAAGAGGCGCTCTATCTGTCCAATCTCGCAAGGCATGTCACGGTCGTCCATCGACGAGACTCGTTCCGCGGAGAGAAAATCCTGCACAAGAAACTCTTCGCACGACCGAATGTCACTGTCCGCTGGAACCATGTCCTGGACGAAGTGCTGGGCGACAAAAGCGGCGTCACAGGCATCCGCATCAAGAGCACGGACACCACGACCACCGAGAAAATTGATCTGCAGGGCCTGTTCATCGCCATTGGACACACCCCGAACACCGGCATTTTCAGTAGTCAGCTCGACATGCGGGATGGTTACATCCTCACCAGGGGCGGCTCCGAAGGCAATGCCACGGCGACCAACGTGCCGGGCGTTTTCGCCGCGGGTGACGTACAAGATCACATCTATCGCCAGGCCGTGACCAGTGCCGGCTCCGGCTGCATGGCTGCGCTGGACGCAGAAAAGTACCTGGACGAACTGGGTTAGAAGCCGCCCAACTGGCATCCATCATGAGCCAGGACCGTAAAGGCAGGGGCCCTGCGGCAATTCCGCATCCAGTGGATAACGATGCTCGCCTGTTTCGCGAGGCGATGAGCGATACCAAGCCCATCAAGGTGGCGTCGCGGATCCTTCACACACCGCGCCCGGCACCGGTTCCAGTGCAATCACTGCTGGATGGCCATGCCGCAATGGAAGAACGCCGCTCGGACCCCATGCCCCCCGAGGAGGCCATGGAGACAGGCGAGGCGCTGGCTTACCTCCGAACGGGTTTGCCGATTAATGTGCTCAAGCAACTCCGGCGTGGCAAATGGGTGGTGCAGGACGCACTGGACCTGCATGGCCTAAACCAGGTCCAGGCGCAGGCCCTGATTGGGGATTTTCTGTCGGAATGCACCAGGCGGCACCTGCGCTGCGTGCGCATCATTCACGGCAAGGGGCTGCGCTCGCCCCAACGCCAGCCGGTCCTGAAAGGGAAACTGGAGCGCTGGCTTGCCCACCACACTGAAATCCTCGCCTACTGCCAAGCTCCGCCAAACCAGGGAGGCAGCGGCGCCTTGGTGATACTGCTCGGCGCCTGAACGCTACGGAACCAAATGAGTGGCTAGATGGCAGCTTCGTCGGTTTCACCAGTGCGGATGCGCAACACCTGCTCGACCGAGGTGACGAAAATCTTCCCGTCACCGATCTTGCCAGTGCGCGCGGACTTGATGATAGCTTCGATGGCCGGATCGACCATTTTCTCCGTGACCACCACTTCAATCTTCACCTTGGGCAGGAAGTCCACCACATACTCGGCTCCACGGTAGAGCTCGGTGTGCCCCTTCTGGCGCCCAAAACCCTTGACTTCCGTCACGGTCAGTCCGGTGACGCCCACCTCGGCAAGCGCTTCCCTCACTTCATCCAGCTTGAACGGTTTGACGACGGCTTCGATTTTTTTCATGGATTTCTCCGGGCTAGGCCGCAAGTATAAACCAGCGGATGGATCTGCCCGGAATCGGCGTGCCTGACCTTGCCCCCACTGGCTCTCGCCAGCATCACTTGTAGGGCTCCCGATAGCGGGAAGTAATGGGGTAGCGCCAGTCCTTGCCGAAACCGCGATGGGTGATACGGATGCCCACCGGAGCCTGGCGTCGCTTGTATTCATTCCGATGGATCAATTCCACCACGCGCTTCACATCCTCGACCTTGTAGCCCCGGGCAATGATGTCGGCCGGGCTCATGTCATTTTCCATGTAGCACTCGACAATGGCGTCCAGGTCATCGTAGGGCGGCAGGCTGTCCTGGTCGGTCTGGTCAGGACGCAACTCGGCGGAAGGAGCACGCGTCAATATCCGCTCCGGGATCACCGGCGAGAGGCTGTTGCGATA
>CAIPGJ010001012.1 GCA_903864555.1 uncultured Pseudomonadota bacterium
CGCCGGCTTTGCCAGCAAGACCAAGAAGATCGGTTTCATTGCTGCCAAGCCCATCCCGCAGGTGCTGCGCAATTGCAATGCCTTCCTGATGGGCGCGCGCAGCGTTGATCCAAAGATCACCTGCCAGATGATCGTGACCGGCGACTGGTCGCTGCCGGTGAAGGAAGCCGAAGCCACCAACAGCATGGTGGACCAGGGCGTGGATGTCATCACCTGCCACGTGGATAGCCCCAAGGTCATCATCGAGACTTCCGAGAAGCGCGGCATCTTCTCCTGCGGCTACCACGCCAACCAGTCAGCCCTGGCACCCAAGGGTTATCTCACCGGCGCCGAGTGGAACTGGCTCACCGTCTATGAGCAGCATGTGAAAGACGCCCTGTCCGGTGCGCCGTTCAAGAACTTTGTGCGCGGCGGCTTCAAGGAGGGCTTCGTCAAGATGTCCCCCTATGGCAGGCCGGTGTCCGACGCGGCGAAGAAGAAGGCCGATGCCACCAAGGCCGCGATGATGAAGGGCGACTTCGTCATCTTCAAGGGCCCGCTCAAGGACAACACCGGCAAGGAAGTCATCCCCGCCGGCAAGGCCATGATCCAGACCGATCCGGTGCTCGAGCAGATGAACTACCTCGTCGAAGGCGTGGTCGGCAAGGTTTGATCGCAAGATCTTAACGTCAAGGCCTGATCGTCAAGGCAAGGGAGAAGTCTGATGGCCGCCATGCGCTTCGGTCCTGCCCTCGAGGCGCTGGCGATCCCGGTCGGGGCGCTGGTGGCGGCCATGCTGCTGTTCGGCGTGTTCGTGCTGATGCTGGGGCAGAATCCGCTCGAGGTCTACGGCCTCATCTACGAAGGCGGATTCTCCAGCGCCTTTTCCTGGCAGAACTCGCTGTCGCGCGCGGCGCCGCTGATCCTGACGGCGCTGTGTGTGGCGATTCCCGCACAGGCGGGACTCATGATCATTGGCAGCGAGGGCGCCCTGGTGCTGGGCGGCCTCGCTGCGGCGGTGATCGGCCACCTGATGACCGGCATGTCGCCGACCGGGGTCAAGCTGGCCATGGCGCTGGGCGGCATGCTGGCCGGCGGCCTGTGGATCGCTGCGGCAGGGGCACTGCGACAGTATCGCGGCATCAATGAAACGATTTCCAGCCTGCTGCTGACCTACATCGCCATTGCGCTGTTCAACCACATGGTGGAAGGACCACTGCGTGATCCGGCCAGTTTGAACAAACCCTCCACCAAACCCATCGGCGATGCCAGCATGCTGGGCACCTTCCCCGGTCTGGATGTGCATTGGGGGTTGGGCTTCGGCATCTTCTTCTGCATTGCCATGTACATCCTGGTGAGGCACACCACCTGGGGCTTCGGCCTGCGCATCGTCGGCGGCAATGCGCGCGCCGCGCGCCTGGCCGGCTTGCCGGTCGGTTGGCTGGTGCTGGCGGCCTGTTTCCTCGGCGGTGCCGCCTCGGGCCTGGCCGGGATGGTCGAAGTGGCGGCGGTGCACGGCAGCGCCAATGCCTCGCTGATGGCCGGTTACGGCTACGCCGGCATTCTGGTGGCCTTCATCGCCAGGCAGAACCCGATCGCCATCATTCCTGTGGCGATTCTGCTGGGTGGTATTTCCGCTTCGGGCGGCATGCTGCAACGACGCCTCGACCTGCCCGACGCCACCGTGCTCGTGCTGCAGGGCATGGCTTTCCTGCTCATCCTGGCGAGTGAAACCGTCTATGGGCGCATCCGGTGGTTCCAGAGACAGGCGGCAGCATGAGCGAACTTGGCTGGTGGGGCGTCCCGATCGCTGTGCTGGGCGGCGCCCTGCGCGTGAGCACGCCATTCCTCTTTGTCAGCCTGGGTGAGTGCATCACCGAGAAAAGCGGTCGCATCAACCTCGGACTCGAAGGCATTCTGGTGATGGGGGCCATGACCGGTTACGGTGTCTCCTTCATCACCGGCAACCCCTGGTTCGGCGTGCTGGCTGCCGGCTTCGCCGGTTTCATGCTGGGCCTGCTGCACGGCCTCATCTGCAATCTCACCAAGGTCAACGACATCGCCGTGGGCATCGGGCTGATGTTGTTCGGCACCGGCTTTGCCTTCTTCCTGGGCAAGCCCTATGTGCAGCCCAAGGCGCCTAACCTGCCGTCCATCCCCTTGGGCGCCTGGAGTGATTCGCCACAGATCCAGGCGGCGCTGCAGGTGAGCCCGCTGTTCCTGATCGGCATTGCACTGGCGGTGTTCCTGGCCAGGGCCTTCC
>CAIPGJ010001013.1 GCA_903864555.1 uncultured Pseudomonadota bacterium
AGCGATGACATCAGTCAGGGCTGGGGCGCCACCCTTGTAGGGAACATGCACAATGTCAGTACCGGTGATGTATCGGAAATGCTCCACCGCCAGATGCCCGCCACTGCCGGTGCCAGGGGATGAGAAATTCAGTGTGCCGGGTTTTGATTTGGCCAGGGCGATGAACTCCCTGATGTTCCTGGCGGGTATTCCCGGATTAACAACGATGACATAGGGCTGGGTTGCCGTCTGGGTCACCGGAATGTGATCCTTCAGGGTTTCATACGGAAGTTTGCTCTGCAGATAGGGATTGATCGAGTAGCTCGCCGAGGCCAGCAGGATAGTGTAGCCATCCGGTGCAGCCTTGGCCGCCATGTCGGTCCCCAACATTGTTGCCGCACCGGGGCGGTTATCGATCAGCACCTGCTGCTTCCAGTTCTCCGAAAGCTTGATGGCAATCGCACGGGCAACGATGTCGCTGCCACCCCCGGGTGCAAAGGGAACGATGAAGCGAACTGACTTCGATGGATACTGCGCCTGGGCATGCACCGGGACGCTGCCAAAGAGGCTTGCCAACATCATGGTCATGCCAGCAAGTGGCCTTGCTGATTGTTTAACTTGTATCTCTATCTTCATGTTCTGCTCCCGAACCGAAATCATGTAAAAAATATCGTCATCACCTGAACACGCCGGCGGCCACCAGCCTGTTCATTTCCTCCTGCCCCATGCCCAGCAACTCTCGGCAGACCTCCCCGGTATGTTCGCCCAGCAGTGGCGCTGATCGGGTGAGGCCCACCGATGCATTGGTGAACCGGTACGGCGGGCTGTTGTACAGCGTAGGCCCCATCTCCGCGTGGTCCAGTGGCACCCAATGTCCGCGATGCGCCAATTGCGGGTCCCGCTTGATCAGATCTTCCGTGTTTTCAACCACGCCGGCGGGAACCCCCGCGGCCTGCAGTGCCTGCATCAGGTCCTCGGCCCCCCGGTGGACTGTTTCCTGCTGCAAGCGCTCGGACAGGGCTACTCGGTCGGCATGGCGCTGCGCTTCCGTCATCCAGCAGGACTCGGCCATCCAGGCCGGATGGCCGAGCACCCTGCACAGTTTGCTCCACTGGGCATCATTCATGACGCAAATGGCAATCCAGCGGTCATTGCCCCTGCAGCGAAAGGCACCGTAGGGGGCGGCCCTGTCATGGTCATTCCCCCGGGCTTCCTGCAGGTGTCCATTGACGGTGAGGTCGAGAATGGTGGGGCCCAGCAAGGTCACCATGGGCTCGGTCTGGGCAAAATCGATCCGCTGCCCCTCACCGGTGCGACGGCGATGGCGCAGTGCGGCAATCACCGCAAAGGCCGCATGGCAGGGATTGGGCACATGGTCCGGGTAGTTGGTCCCGGTCCCTGCCGGTTCGCGCCCGGGCATCCCGGTGAGTTGCTGGAAGCCGGTCACCGAAGCCATGCTGGAACCATAGCCGAGGTAGCTGCTTTGCGGCCCGGTCGCCCCCTGCATGGACATGCTCAGATAGATGATGTACGGCTTCATCTTGCGCACCGCCTCATAGCCCAGGCCGAAGCGGTCCATGACGCCGGGCGTGAAGTTGTTGGCGATCACATCGCTCTTGTCGATCAGGCGTTGCACCAATCGGAGCGCCTCCGGATGCTTCATGTCGATGGTGATGCTGCGTTTGCTGGAATTTCGATCGGCAAAGTAGCCGGAGCGATTCACGCCTTTGATGCCATCCTTGTAGGGGGCCCCGAGGCGCAGCGAGTCGATGCGTGCGCTGCTTTCGATCTTGATCACGTCAGCGCCGGCATCGGCGAGGATCTTGGTGGTGTAGGAACCTGCGCCGATCCAGGTGAAGTCGGTGACGCGCACCCCTTCCAGCGGTTTGCGTTTGCTCATACCACCCCCTCGTCTGCCAGCGTGGCGAGTTCATCCGCAGTGATACCAATGCCGCCATAGATGCCAGCGTTGTGCTGCCCCAGTCGTGGTGCGGGTCCTTGTGAGCGCCATGGCGTTCCGCTCAACTGGTAAGGTGGCCCCGGCATGCGCAGCGTGCGTCCGGTGGCCGGATGCGGCATGTCGATGAAGAAATTCCGGTATGCCAGTTGCGGGCTGGACAAGAGGTCGGCCACGGAATTGATGGCCGCCATGGGGATGTGCCGGCGCTGGCCTTCCTCGAACAGATAGCGCTTGTTTTGCGTCTTCACCCAGGGCGAGAAGATTTCCGCGAAGATCTGCTTCGCCTCGCTGGTGATGACGTATTCCTCCCGGTGCCACTCCTCGCCCATCAGCCGTTCCACACCGGGCATCTTTTCGTCGACCAGCCACTGCAAGGTGAGGGGCCAGAATTTGTTCGCCCCGATGCCGGAGGCCATCATGTAGATGTACCCGTCCTTGCACTCGAACACCGCGGTGCCCGCCCAGCGCTGCTCCCCGGCATGGCGCTTCTTGATCTTGCCTTCCAGGTCATAGAATTGCACCGCATTCTCCAGTGCCATCACCATGCTCTCCTGCATGGAGACATCGATGTACTCGCCCTGCCCTGTCGCCTCGCCATTGGTCAGGGCCAGCAGGGAGGCCAC
>CAIPGJ010001014.1 GCA_903864555.1 uncultured Pseudomonadota bacterium
CGAATTCGATAATATTGGCAGGCTCACGCCGCCCATACGCCGCCGGTCTCCGTGGCAGTTCCTTCGGCAACCAGCTTGAGCATGTGGGCATGCAGGGAACGCTTGGCAACCGGGTGGACCTTGGTTGGCACATCGTCGTAGGCCTGCGTCACCAGTTCATCCAGCGTCGCCTTTTTCAGTTTGCGCAGGGCCGCCAGTATCTTGGCTTCGCGCTGCAAGCGGTGCTGGATGATGCGTTCAATGGCTTCCTTGGGATGGTCGATCAGGAAACCGTGGCCCGGGGCGATCCATTCAATGGCCTCGGTCTGCACATTGCGCAGGGAATCCAGATAGGCAAGCATGTCACCGTCCGGTGGGCCGATCACCACGGTGGAGCCCTGCATGACATGGTCGCCGGTGAACAGGAGTTTCTCCTCCTCCAGCAGGTAGCACACCTGATTGGAGGCATGGCCGGGTGTGTGGATGACGCGCAGTGTGCAGTCACCCAGCTGGAGGCGTTCCCCATGCACGGGAACCCGGTCGGGACGGAAATCGCGGTCCTGGTTGCCGTGCTGTGGCGCCGGCATGCCGATGATCTCCGCGCCGGTCTGGTCCTTCAGTGCCGAGGCGGCCGGCGAGTGGTCGCTGTGCGTGTGCGTGGTGATGAGCCAGCGTATGCGTCCCTTGCCGCTGGTTCCGCGCGCTTCGTCCATCAGTGCGCGAATGTGCATGTCGATGATCGGGCCCGGGTCGACAATGGCGATGTCGTCGCCGCTTTCGATGAGATAGCTGTTGGTGCCGGGGCCGGTCATGAAGCCCGGATTGGCGGCGGTCAGCCGGCGCACACGCGGTGACAGGCGGGTGGCGGCGCCGGGAATGATTTCGTAGGAGGCCGAACCCCGCTGGCCGGGATCGAGCTTGCCGACTTCGGCATAGGCGGCATCGCCGGGGGACAGCAGCCTCATGCCATCGCGGCCATTGGCGTGGCGCTGGGTGCGTGCATCAGCCGGGTGGGGGCTGCGGGCGTAGTCGACCATGGCGGCCGCATTGGGGAATCGCGTCAGCAGCTCCATGGTCTTGCGTGTGGGTGCGATCATGGGCAGCTTGCCGGCGGCGTGGCGTTCCAGCGCTTCGGACGGCCTTATCCAGACGTGCTCGTCGCATTCATTGTTGTCGTGGGACACGATCTGGCCTTCGGGCAGGGCGGCCACGAAGAAGCGGGTATCGTAGCGCCGCGGCCTGCCGCCGGGCGTGATCCAGTGGCTGAGATACACCGCATGTTCCAGTGCCAGGCGCAGTCCGCGCTCGCGGCAGAAATCGGCAAAGGCATATTCACCGGCGGCCATGCGTTCACGCAGTTGTGCAAGCTCGAGTACTGTTTCAGGATGGTCTTCCTGCCGCACGATCCGCCCCTGTGCATCACGGCAGAGCAGCAGGCCCGCCTCCTCGAAGCACTCGCGCAGGCCAGCCACCCAATAAGCCAGGCCACCGCTTGGGATGCCCAGCCGGCGGCTGGCTTCGGCATCATCCAGGCCCGGCTCGTGATCGTGCCATCCCGCATCATGATCGGCCTCGTCCACCAGGCCGCCGGGAAACACATACGCGCCATCGAAGTCCATCTGCGCGGCGCGGCGCATCATCAGCACCTCGATGCCGTCAGCGGCATCCCGGGCGAGGATGATGGTGGCGGCGGGAACGGGTTTGGCGGAAGCAGGGTCCATGGCAGGGCTCATTCACTCGAGGGGAGAGGGCAGCACCTGACGGCGACGGCATGTCCGGGCTGCTGAGAGGATTCTATTACTTTGCCGCAAGCGCCCCGATCAGGGGCGCGAAGGGGCAGGCCGTTGCGGCCTGCCCCTGTCTGTACAGATCAGCCGCAGGCGCCGACCGCACCACAGGCGGTGCAGAAGTCACAACCATCCTTGCGGATGACCGTCATGTTGCCGCATTCATTGCACAGCGCGCCTTGCATGATGCGGTTGCCAACCTGCTCTCGGGGTATTTCGAGCAGGCCCATTTCGCGGGTGGGATAGCCGTTCTCGTCGAGGACGCCCAGCATCGCGTAACGATGGATCAGCAGGCGCGCCACATAGGCCACGGTCGATGGGAAGGTTTCCTGACGGCGCTGCCCCGGGACGAAGGCCATGAAGTCACCCAGCGGCTCAGAGTAGTTCAGCAGCTTGCGCAGCTTCATGCCTATCCAGGCAGGGTCGAGCACCCGCATGTCCAGCGAGAGCAGGCGCGCCAGGCCGTCGAGGGAGCGCGGATAGTGTCCTGAGAGGAACATGCTATACGGGCGGGTTGCCCCGGCTGGGAAACCGGCTTCCGGTGGCAGCGTGATTTCCTTCAGACCGACCACGAAGTCCTCCGAGGTGGCCGGATTCTGGATGTCGACTGTCCACGAAAGCGTGCCGCTGGTGCCGGTCTTGGGTTCCTGAATGGCGAACATGGCATCCAGAACCGGGTGTGGGCGGCCGCTGGGCGAGAGCAGGTCCGGGGACTGCTCGTCCAGTGCGCCGAGCTGGTCACAGCGCCAGCGCACCACCTGGGCCACGCCGGAGACGACGCTGGGCACCAGCTTCTTCTCGCCATTGGGCGGGAAAGGCATTTCGAAGGAGTGATCGCCGGGGGTCTTGGAGAGCACATCGAGCTTCAGCGCAAGCCAGGCCCTGTCGTTGGCCCGCATGTCCATCGAAAGGGTCTTGGCCACGGCGCCCAGGCCGCGTGGCTGTTCCGTGCCGTTGACCCAGACTTCGAACGGGAACTTCTTGCCTTCTTCCTCGATGTGTCCGACGAACAGAGCGAACTCGCCACCGGGATGGGGAATCATGTAGGTCCAGGAGGGGTTGCCGCCGGTCAGGCTGGGCCGCCCTGGCCACACCAGCGATGAGAGCACCGGTGCGGGCAGGGACTTGATGGACAGGCGCCGATTGGCCATCTGATCCTCGCCCCAGTGCAGCTCCACATCCTGTGGCTGTTTCTGTTCTTCCTTCTTCGGCGCGCTCTGCACGGACAGCACGGAGCCGAGCACGCTGTTGGGGCGGTAAGTGGCGAGCCCCTTCAGTCCGGCACGCCATGCCGACATGTAGAGGTCCTCGAACTCGGAGTAGGGGTAGTCTTCCGGCACATTCACCGTCTTGGAGATCGAGGTATCGATGTAGGGGGCAACCGCCGCGACGACGTCCTTGTGCGCCTTGGCGGAAATTTCCAGAGCCGTCACGAAGTAATCGGGCAGCTTGCGCACGTCACCACCGACATGCTTGTAGGTGCGCCAGGCGTAGTCCTCGACGTCGTACTGCTTCCAGGTGCCGTCAGCCATGCGCTTGCGCCGCTGGTAGGTCCAGGAGAAGGGCGGTTCGATGCCGTTGGAAGCATTGTCGGCGAATGCCAGGCTGATGGTGCCGGTGGGTGCAATCGACAGCAGGTGGGAATTGCGGATGCCGTGGGTGCGGATCTTCTGCTTCACTTCATTGGGCAGGCGCGAGGCGAAGTTGCCACCCGACAGGTACAGGTCGGCATTGAACAGCGGGAAGGCGCCGCGTTCCCTGGCCAGTTCCACCGAGGCCAGATAGGACGAGTCGCGCATGGCTTCGGAAATCTTTGCGGCCATGGCGCAGGCCTCGGGGGTGTCGTACTTGATGCGCAACATGATCAATGCGTCACCCAGGCCCGTGAATCCCAGGCCGACGCGACGCTTGGATTGCGCCTCATGATGCTGGGCGGGCAGGGGCCACTTGGTGGCTTCCAGCACGTTGTCCAGCATGCGGATCGCCACATCGACCACCTTGTTGAAGGCGGCGAAATCGAATGCGGCCTGCTCGCTGAACGGTGCCGTGACGAACTTGGTCAGGTTGACCGAACCCAGGCAGCAGCAGCCGTAAGGCGGCAGCGGCTGCTCGGCGCAGGGGTTGGTGCTCTCGATGGTTTCGCAGTAATACAGGTTGTTGTCGCGATTCATGCGGTCCAGGAACAGGATTCCCGGCTCGGCATGGTCATAGGTGGAGCGCATCACCTGCTCCCACAGGTCGCGTGCGCGCACCTTGCGGTACACCCACAAGCTGTCCTTGCGCTGATAGGCGCCTGCGCTCAGTGTGTCTGCGGAAGGCTCGGACTTGTGCACCAGTTCAACTTCACCGTCGGACTCGACGGCACGCATGAACTCGTCAGTGACCCCGACCGAGACATTGAAATTGGTCAGATCGCCCTTGTCCTTGGCATGGATGAAATCCTCGATGTCCGGATGGTCACAGCGCAACACGCCCATCTGTGCACCACGACGGCTGCCGGCGGACTCCACCGTCTCGCAGGAGCGGTCGAATACGCGCATGTATGAGATCGGGCCGCTGGCGTGTGACTGGGTGCCCTTGACGAAGGCATTCTTGGGTCGTATGGAGGAGAAGTCATAGCCCACGCCGCCACCGCGCCGCATGGTCTCTGCGGCTTCGGCAAGCGCGGTGTAGATGCCGGGACGACCATCGACAACCTCGGTGATGGAGTCACCCACGGGTTGCACGAAGCAATTGATCAGTGTCGCCGACAGTGACGTGCCTGCTGCCGAGTTGATGCGGCCTGCAGGGACGAAGCCCTGTTCCTGTGCCTCGAGGAATTTCTTTTCCCAGTAGACACGCTTGTCTTCGGGTTCGATTGCAGCCAGCGCGCGTGCAACGCGGGCTCTGACATCACGGACGGTTTTCTCGTTGCCCTTGGCGTACTTCTCGATGAGGACTTCTTCGCAGATTGCCTGCTCGGGAATGGAGATAGCCTTCTTTTTGGAGGAATCTTCTTTTTTATCAATCTGTTGCATTATAATCCTCCAGTAGTTTGATATACAAAGCTTACGCCAGTTGAGGCCGCGCGCAAGCAAAATTTTTTGGATTGCAGGCACGCATTCTAGGCCTGCTTTGCCCCGATTCTGCAGCCCTCTGATTTAGCAGTTTTTTTTGGAAAACCATGCCATGATAATGGTTAATCAGGGCTTTGGATACAACATGTAGTACCCGGTCACGGGACGGTAACATCCAGTATGGGGTCCGTGTGGATTCCGTATAACCGGAAGGAGAGCAGCAGATGAGTGCAAACACCCAGACCGCCACACTTGCGGGAGGATGCTTCTGGTGCCTTGAGGCCGTCTATGTCGGCCTGCGGGGCGTGGTCTCTGTGGAGTCCGGTTACATGGGCGGGAAGAATGACAACCCGAGCTATGAACAGGTCTGTTCCGGTACCACCGGGCATGCCGAAGTTGTGCAGGTTACCTTCGATCCCGCAGTGGTCAGCTTTCGCGAGCTGCTTGAAGTGTTCTTCGTCATTCACGATCCGACCACGCCCGACCGTCAGGGCAATGACGTCGGCACGCAATACCGATCGGCAGTCTTCCACCATGCGGCGGAGCAACAGCAGGAGGCCGTTGCGGTTATCTCTGAACTGGAATCAAAGGGGCTGTGGGGTGCGCCTTTCGTCACCGAAGTCACGCCCGCTTCGCGATTCTGGATCGCCGAGGGATACCACCGGAACTACTTTGCCAACAACCCGTCACAGCCTTACTGTCAGTTCGTGGTGGCCCCCAAGGTGCAGAAATTCAGAAAGCACTTCCTGGCTCAGCTCAAGGACGCCTAGCGAGATGGTGTCGTGCTGCCATGCACCGCAAGCCATGCAGCCGGTTGTCTGCCGGCCTGGTGACAGTTGCCCGCAATCCGGGCGTGGCACAGAGGCTGTCCGACGGCGGGGAGGCGCATGCAAACGCCTGGGACCTTGCACTTGCAGGTCCGCAAGCGCATCGTCGCGGAGATGGCATGAGGGAAGAAGGTGGTAACCGAAACCGGCTTCAAGTTGCTGTCGTGGTGATGCCGCCTGCTGCGGTACCTCAGGCCACCTGATGCCTCAAGGTGC
>CAIPGJ010001015.1 GCA_903864555.1 uncultured Pseudomonadota bacterium
CCGCGGCACGCTTTGGATCGGGACCCGGCACGGCCTTGTTGGCACCGATGCGCAGCAATTGCGCGAACATCTCGTCGTCGATGGTGGACTTGTCCCACACCGGTTCCCAGCGGATATCCTCGCGGTGCTTGAGGATGGACACGGTAGATAGCTCCAGCTGCGGCGACAGCCAGTTGCGTCGCTTGCTCGGCTTGAGTTGCTCGCGGAAATCCGGGTCAGCCAGGTACACGGCGCGTGAAGCACCGGTGAATACGCGCAGCGAAATGAAGGTGAGGCCGTTGGGTCCTGCAGTGATGGGGCCATAGGCGGTGTGGTGATCCTTGAACTGCACCGACAGCGAGCGGATGGGGTCGCTCTTTCGGCCGATAGTGCCCGAGCCCGCCGGGAACACCTGGAACTGGCTGGTGCCGTGAAAGTGTGGCTGCACCACCTCGCCCGGCTCCAGGTCCGCCATCAGGGCCTGAGGCCCGGGTGCCTTGCCCTCGGACCAGCGCGGCCCGAAGATGTCCGAAACCCAGTGCTTCTTGTTGAACTTCGGCAGTTCCTGCAGATACAGGCCGTCGATGGCCTCGCGTCCGCTCCTGGCGTGGATCATGTGAGTCTCCTCTTATGTGGTCACGGCGTCCCGCGCCGGCTATTCAGCCAGCTTGATGCCCGAATCGTCCACCACCTTCTGCCAGCGGGCAACCTCGATGGCAATCAACTGCCTGAACTCGGCCGGCGCGCTGCCCACCGGGACGGCGGCCTGCTGCTCGAGCTGCGCGACGATCTCGGGCGTCTTGACCGCCCTGGCGAAACCCTCGCTCAGCTTGTTGATGATGGCCGGTGGCGTCGCCGCCGGCGCGACAAAACCCATCCAGGCGCCGTACTCATAGTCAGGCACGCCGGATTCGGCCACCGTGGGAACGTCCGGATACTGCTTCACGCGCTGCTTGCCCAGCACAGCCAGGACGCGCACCTTGCCCGATTGCAGCAGCGGCAGTGCCGCGGACATGATGCCCGAGGCCACATCGACCCGGCCGGCCATCAACTCCTGCAGCGCCGGGCCGGTGCCCTTGAAAGGCACGAAAGTTACGCTGGTCCTGGTGAGCGAATGCAACCAGGAGCCGGCCAGGTGGCTGATCTCCCCTGCGCCGGCCGTGCCGTAATTCACCTTGCCCGGATTGGCACGGGCATAGGCGATGTACTCGGCGAAGTTCTTCGGCCCGAACTGGTTGTTGGCCATCAGCACCGAGGTGCGCCTGGCCATCAATGACACCGGGGCCAGGTCCTTGACGATGCTGAACGGAAGATCCTTGTAGAAAGCCGGCACCACCGTGAGTGCCGTGGTCACGCCCAGCAGCGTGTAACCATCGGGCGGCGCCTTGACCACATAGCCGGTGCCGATGGTGGTGCCGCCACCGACCTTGTAGTCGACCACGAAGGGCTGGCCCATGATCTTGCTGATCACTGGTGCATACATGCGCGATTCCACGTCCACCGAGCCACCCGGTGCGAAGGGACTGATGATGGTGACCGGCCGCGACGGATAACTGGCCGCAGGGTTTTGCGCCATCAAGGGTCCGGACAGGCAGCCAATGCCCATCAGGACACCGACTTTGAGCAGCTTCGGGGTATTCATCCTGCCATCCTCCTTTGGACGCACATCGTGACATGCCATGCCTTCCGGCATAGTAGGCATTGCTGGTAATGGACCGGCCCGGATCTGTGTCCGGTGTCATTCGAGTCCGGCCTGCTTCTGTCGCAGGCCGCAGTATAGAGGCTATCTTCCGCGCTGACCGACAGGCGAGCCCTCAGCACCCCAGGCAACGCCGCACCGCAGGTGCGCCACTCAGCGCACCGATACCATCACTTGGCGCTACCCGCCTTCAGTGCGCGGCAGGGCCGACTGCGGCAGCCCGAACACCCGGTCAAAGACCCAGGTGAAGGCGACGGTGTAGAAAAAGAAGAACAACACGATGCCGATATCCGCCAGCAGGGCCTCGATCAGCGACACCTCCAGCCACAGCGCCATGACGGGAATGAGGATCAGGGCCAGCCCTCCCTCGAAAGCCACGC
>CAIPGJ010001016.1 GCA_903864555.1 uncultured Pseudomonadota bacterium
AGCCGCCGGACCCGGCAGTGACCGCCACCTTGCGCCCGCGCGCGACGCGCCCGGCACCCAGGCAGTTCATGATGTCCACTGCATCCATGGCTTCCTTGGCCTGGATCACGCCGCACTGGCGGAAGGCCGCGCGGTAGATGTCGAAGTCAGCCGTGAGGTTGGCGGTGTGCGAGGCGGCCGCGCTGCGCCCCTGCGCGGAGTTGCCGGCCTTGAGCACGATCAGCGGCTTGCCCGCGGCCAGCGCGTAGCGTGCCGCTTCCATGAAGGCGCGGCCATCGGCCAGGCCTTCCAGATAAGCGAAGATCATGCTCGTCTTGTCGTCGTCGACAAAGGCACGGATCAGCTCGGGGGCGGCGATGTCGCTTTCGCTGCCGGTAGCGACGATGTAGCGGAAACCCACGCCGGCATCGGCGGCCTGCACCAAGAGGCTGTTGCCGTAGCCGCCGCTCTGGATCAGTGCCGAGACCGAGCCCGGCTTCTTCCAGGGCGGACGCGTGATGCTGCCAAAGCCGGCGTAGACATTGTCATGGATGTTCGCCAGGCCCAGGCAATTCGGGCCGGTGAGGCGCACGCCGGCCTCGCGCGCAGCCACCAGCATGCGCTGCTCGCGCTCCACGCCGGCAGGGCCGGCTTCGCGAAAGCCGCCGCCCAGCACCACGCAGAACTTCAGGCCGCGCTTGCCGCACTGGGTGATGGCATCGGGCACCTGCGCCGCGGGCAGCGCAATCACCGCGAGGTCACAGTCCCCGGGCACATCGCCCACCGTGGGGTAGCAGGGCCGGCCCTTGATCTCCTGGTACTTCGGGTTCACCGGATAGATGCCGCCCTGGTAGCCGCGCTCGCCCAGCACATGCACGGTCTGCCCACCCGGGCGTGACACTTCGGTGCTGGCGCCAATGATGGCAATGCCGCGTGGATTGAACAGGCGCGTGAAATCGGTGTTCGGCATGCAGGCTCCCCCTGGGTCTTGTCGTCATCGGAAAATCCGACAAATTATTATCAATTCTGTACAGCGCTATCGACCATCATTGCTTTAGTGAATGGAATATGATCATGAAAATATGGCATGTTCAGGCCGCCACTCCCCGCAGGCACTTCCCCGCCGGACTGCGTATGTTAATACCGGACCGCCAGCCCGCCCCTTTCCCTCCAGCCTGTTGGTGCGAAAATGCACGCAAGTCTCATCCGGATGATCCGGTCTGCAGAAGACGCCCACCCACCCGCCAGGAGGCGCACACCATGAGCGACACCGACACGCTGGCCACCGCCACGCGCATCACCGACCCGGGGCTGCGCGCCCTCTACCGCCAGGACAACCGCTGGCAGGCCTGGATGGATGTGGAGGCGGCACTGGCCCGCGCGCAAGCCGGCCTGGGCATCATTCCAAAGGAAGCCGCGGTGGCCATCACCGCCAAGGCCAAGCTCGATCTCATGGACCGCGCGCGCATCGACGAGGGCTTTCGCCGCACCGGCCACACCATCGTGCCGCTGGTGTGGGAACTCTCCCGCATCGTCGGTGAACCGCATGGCGGCTGGGTGCACTGGGGCGCCACCACGCAGAACATCACCCAGACCGGGGACATCCTGGTGCTGCGCCAGGCGCATGCCATCTTCCTTCGCCTGATCGGCGAGATCCTCGTGGCCATGGCCGATCTGGCCGAGAAGAGCGCCGACATGCCCATGGCTGCGCGCACCCATGGCCAGCATGCGGTGCCCGCCACCTTCGGCTTCAAGGTCGCCACCTGGATCGATGAACTGCTGCGCCACGTGGAGCGCTTCCAGCAGGCACACGCGCGCATCTTCGTCGCCATGCTGGGCGGTGCCGCCGGCACCTACGCCTCGCTGGGCGAACAGGGTCCGGCCGTGCAGGCGGCGATGGGCCGTGAACTGGGCATGCCCTCCATGGCCGTGCCCTCACGCGCCATCGGCGACCACCTCACCGAAAACATCTGCCTGCTCGGCATGCTGGCCGCCACCTGCAGCCGCATCGGCCGCGAGGTCTACACCCTGATGAAAACCGAGTTCGGCGAAGTGGAGGAACCGGTGCCGCCGGGCACCGTGGGCTCATCCACCATGCCGCAGAAACGCAATCCCAAGCTGTGCCAGGACATCGTCGGCACCGCCGCGGAGATCCGCTCCATCGTGCCGCTGGCGCTGGAGGCCATGCAGACCGAACATGAAGCCGACCGCACCACCACGGTGATGATGGATGCGGCCGAATCGCGCGCCTGCATCCTGACTGGTGACATGCTCTCGCGCCTGCTCGAAGTGATGCGCGGCCTGCGCCTGGACGCCAAGCGCATGCGCGCCAACCTCGACCTGGGCGGCGGACTGATCATGGCCGAGGCGGTGATGCTCGACCTGGGCAAGGCGCTGGGGCGCCAGCATGCGCACGATGTCATCTATGACGCAGCACAGGCTGCCTTCGTCGAGGGCAAATCCTTCTCCTCGCTGCTGGCCGCGGATGCGCGCGTCACCGAACACATGAAGCCCGCCGAGATCAATGCCCTGCTCGATCCGGTGGCCTATACCGGGCACTGTGCGACCATGGCGCATGACGGCGCGGCTCGCGCGCGGGCCGCGGCTGCCACCCTGCACGCTGCTGGCTGAGCGTGCTCCCTGGTGCAGGACAGCCAGCCGCGGCACCACCAGCGTGATCCAGCGGCCTGCCCCTGCCCCAGGCGGGCAAGGCCGCGAGTGTCGCGGCAGCCGTCGCCGGGCGGAAAATGCGACAGGCAATAGAACTCAGAACCCCATCTGCTGCCCACCGTTGGCACGCAGCGTCTGCCCAGTGACGAACCCGGATGCCTTGCTGCACATGAACAACACGGTGGAGGCGATCTCCTCGGTGCTGCCGTAACGGCGCATCGGGATGTATTCAGGCACGGCCGGCCGCTCTGTGCGATGCGCAGGGCGGCTGGTGTCGATGTGGCCGGGTGCCACACAGTTGATGCGGATGTTGTGCGGCGCCAGTTCCTTGCCCAGGGCCCGCACCAGGCCGGCCAGTCCGCTCTTGGCGGCAGAGCTGTGCGCCTTGCCGACAATGCCCCATTCGGCCCCGCCCAGGGTGACGATGGCGCCACCGCCAGCCTTGAGCATGTGCGGCACACTGGCCTTGATGCAGTGAAAGGCTCCATCCAGCGTGGTGTCGATCGGTTTTCGCCATTCCTCATAGCTCATGTCGAGGAACGCAATCTCGCGGCGCACCGAGGCGTTGAGGATGAGGTAATCCAGCCGGCCGAACTTCGCCACCACGCCCTCCAC
>CAIPGJ010001017.1 GCA_903864555.1 uncultured Pseudomonadota bacterium
AACTGCGGCCACGGTTCGCCGCCTCACCACTGGCGGACCATGCCGGCTTCGCACGCGACTGGTCATGCGCCTTGCGGCAGCTATGGCAGGATTCCCTGCAGTCCGCCCGCGACTGACCAAACAACAACGGCGCACGATGCTGAAGTCATTGCTTGCAGCACTCCTGTCAGATCGGTGGCGGCCACAATCCCCGCGCCAACTGGCCGCGGGCGTGCAAACTGCCCAGGCAAACGGAGACCACGAAACCGCCATCCGCCTGTGTCGCAAGCTGCTCTTCCGCAATGACGTGGACCAACAGGCATGGGCCTGGCTGGCCTTCAGCCAGGCCATGACCAGAGACTACGCCGGGTCCACGGCCAGTTTCCGGGAACTGGCCAGGCTGGCGCCGGGCTCGCGCATGGCGCATGCCAATCTGGCCAACCTGGCCTTGATCGAGATGCGACTGGCCGAGGCTGTGTCGCACTACCGGACTGCGCTGGCCTGCCCCCTGCAGGCGGGGGATGCATTTCCCGATGCCGTACTCAACACCAGCCTGGGATTCGCCTTGTTGCGGCAGGGCCAAGCCGGGGAGGCGATCGGACATCTGCGCCGGGCGCTCGAGGCACAGCCCGCCAACCAGGAGGCGGCCACGCATCTGCTCTATGCACTGCAGCACGCACCAGGCCAGCCGCCCCAGGCCATCCATGCCGCAGCCCTGCAATACGCCCGCCTGCATGAACAGCCACTGCGGCAGGGCAGGCACGCCCATGGCAACCTGCCCGATCCACACCGCCGCCTGCGCGTCGGCTACGTCTCCGGTGACTTCGCACAACATGCGGTAGCCAATTTCATCGAACCGGTGCTCACCCACCATGACAGGCTGTGCTGCGAAATCTGGTGCTACTCCAACCGGCGCGATGAGGATGCCCAGACCGCGGTGTTGCGCAGACTGGCGGACGGCTGGCGCAACATCGCCCTGCTGAACGACGAGGCCGTGGCGCGGCAGATCGCAACAGACGGCGTGGACATCCTCGTCGACCTCTCCGGCCACACCTTCGGCCACCGTCTGGGCGTGTTCGCGCGCAAGCCCGCGCCGGTGCAGGTCACCTGGCTGGGCTACCCCACCACCACGGGACTGCAATCCATCGACTACCGCATCAGTGACGCCATCGCCGACCCCCCTGGCGAGGCCGATGCCTGCCACAGCGAAAAGCTGCTGCGCCTGCCACGCGCCCAATGGTGTTACCGACCGAATCCGCTGGCCCCGCCTCTGTCACCACTGCCCGCGCTGACCGCAGCGGCAGGTGGCCGCCTCATGTTCGGCTCCTTCAACCGCCTGGCCAAGCTCAATGAGCCCCTGCTGGCCTTGTGGGGCCGCCTGCTGGCGGGCCATCCAGCCTTCGCGCTGACTATCGTCACCCTGATGGATGCCGGCGATATCGCGCGCGTGCGCACCACCCTGCTCGCTCACGGCGCCAGCGAAGACCAGTTGCACGTACTGGGCGACCTTGACGACAGACAGTTCTGGGATATCCGTTCCGGCATCGACATCGCACTGGACAGCCACCCTTACAACGGCACCACCACCACCTGCGAGGCGCTCTGGTCAGGCCTGCCGGTGGTCACCCTCGCGGGCAGGCATGGCGCCGCCCGCAACAGCGCCAGCCTGCTGACCGCCGTCGGACTGACCCAACTGGTCGCCACGGACGAACAGGATTACCTGAGAATCGCCCGGGAACTG
>CAIPGJ010001018.1 GCA_903864555.1 uncultured Pseudomonadota bacterium
AGGATGACATTGCGGCCCTTGGGGCCGAGTGTGGACTTGACTGCATTGGCGAGAATGTTAATGCCTTCGAGCATTCTGAGCCGGGCTTCTTCGTGGAAACGTACGTCTTTAGCTGCCATGTTGCGGTACTCCTGGTAAATGGGCTTGCGCGGCGAATTTCAGCAAGACTGGAATGCCGGATGCAATGGCCGTTAGGCCGCCCGATCTAGGGGAATTGAAGGGGTGCATTCCCTCAACTGGTTGCTGGAAACGCTCAGGCAAAAATGCCCATGATGTCGTCTTCCCGCATCACCAGATATTCAACGTTGTCGATCTTGACCGTGGTGCCGGAGTACTTCCCGAACAGGATGCGGTCGCCGACCTTGACATCCAGCGGGCGGACCTTGCCGTCTTCGAGAATCTTGCCGTTGCCAATGGCAATGACCTTGCCCTGGTCGGGCTTTTCGGCCGCATTTTCAGGGATGACGATGCCGCCGATGCTCTTGGTTTCGGCGTCAATGCGCTCGACGACGACACGGTCGTGTAATGGACGAATTTTCATGGGAACCTCTTGGTTGCAACGTGTTATGACCCGGCGGGAATCAAGCGTCCCGGAACATCGGTGGCAGGATCTGGAGATCCGGGTGCCTGGAATGGGTTGCATTGGCACTCGGGAGGAGAGAGTGCCAACGATGGGGCCAAAAACCCCGGAAAGCAATCAACTTATTTTTTTTATTGAAGATATCCCACCATGCTGGGAGGCAGGTCATGCCCTCCGGCTCGCACCCGGTCAACAATTATTGAGCAAAAACATGAAGATACCGGGATTTTGCCGCAGCCAGTATCCGGATCGGGGGGGCAAGGGGGCGTAAGCTGTATTTCACAGCCCATCCCCCGAGGGATGCTGAAATTTCCTTTATTTGTTCTGGATTTCCCCAACAGTCAGGCTATGCCTTCCTGATCATCAGCGCATCCACCGCGATGATCCGTTTGCCGGAACAGATGAGCGGATTCACATCCAGTTCGGCGATGAATGCCTGCTGGTCATCGAGGAATTCGGCCAGGCGCACGATCACCTCGGCGAGCGGGTCCTGATCCACTGGCTCGGCGCCGCGAAAGCCCCTGAGCATAGCCTGGCCCTTCAGGCGGGCGAGCATGGCTTGCGCTTCGGTCTTCGTCACGGGGGCGAGTGCCAGTGCGGTGTCCTGGAGCAGTTCCACCAGCACACCGCCCAGTCCGGCCACGATCAGCGGGCCGAACAAGGGGTCGACCTTGCCGCCCACCATGACCTCGGTGCCGGCCGGCACCATGGGCTGCACCAGCACGCCGTTGATCTTCGCATCGGCCTTGTATCGCTTTGCATTGGCCATCACGGCGTCGTAGGCGCCTGTCACTTCCTCGGCCGTTTTCAGGTTGAGGCGGATGACGCCGGCTTCGGTCTTGTGCGGAATGTCGGGTGACTCCACCTTCATCACCACCGGCAGGCCCAGCGCCTGTGCGGCACTGACAGCATCGGCTGCGGATTGCACCAGTGTTTCGCCCACCACCGGCACCCCGTAGAGCGCGAGCACGTCCTTGGCTTCGCGCTCGGTGAGGGTCTGGTGCTTCGCCGCGGTGATCAGTGCGGCGGCCTTGTCCTTGGCATTGGCAGGGGACAGGCGGACCAGCTTGCGCGGGCCATCCCTTTCCTCGGCCTCGCGGCGGTCGGCGCGCCGATGCCAGGCGGCGATGGAGGCGAAGCAGCAATCGAGGGAACCAAAGGGAATGATCCAGGGATCGAGGGCCGATTCGGTTTGGCCCGGGCCGCCCACCCAGCCGCCCAGCAGCGGCTGGCACAGCGGCACCTGATGCTTGCGCGCGATCTCGCTCAGCATGGGAAAGCGCTCCACCACGCCCGAGTTGGTCGAGACCACTGGGTAGATGATGATGCCGTAGTCGGTGCACCCGGCGATGGTTTCCATGACGCCGCGGGTGGCCTCCAGACTGCCGCTGACCATGGCGGTGACATCCAGCGGGTTCTTGGGTTTGACGAACTCCGGAATGAGCGTGGCGAGCTTCGCCGACACGTCGGCGGGCGGCTGCGGCAGCGCCACGCCATGGCGCGTGGCCACATCGGCGGAGATGATGCCGGCGCCGCCTGAGGAGGAGTTGACGATCACCCCGCGCGCCTTGGGCTGGCGAGGCACCTTGGCGAAGAAGGCCGCCATCTCCAGCAGGTATTCGAGGTTGTCCAGCATGATGATGCCGGCCCGCTCCGCGGCGGCACGATAGGCGGCTTCCGAACCAGCCAGCGAACCGGTGTGCGACAGGGCCGCCGATGCGCCTTCATCGCTGTTGCCGATCTTGCACATCAGCACCGGCTTGTCGGCGCGGCGTGCCACTTCACCGGCTTGCATCAACTGCTCGGCATCGGTCATGCCCTCGAACAGGCAGGCGATGGCGCGGCAGTCCGGGTCATCGGCGAGGAAGGAAATGGCGTCATTGACATTGACGTCGCAGGAGTTGCCCATGGTGATGACATGGCTCATGTTGATGCCGCGCATCATCCCCTGCGCCAGGCCGAATCCCATGGCGCCGGACTGGCTCACCACGCCGATGCCGGGTGCCTCGCCGCCCAGGCGCTTGAACTCGCTCTTGGCAAAACTCACCACGGCATTGCGGATGAAATTGCCGAAGCCCATGCAATTGGGGCCGATGATCCTGATGCCGGTGTCGCGCGCGATTTTCGTCAGGCGATGCTGCTGCTCGATGCGATCGGCCTTGCCGGTTTCCAGATAGCCAGAAGCAAAGATCACCACGCCGCCCACGCCGGCCTCGGCGCACTCCAGCACCGCTTCCTCCACCGCTGGCCGGGGCAGGGCGATCAGCACGCAGTCCGGCGGTTCGGGCAAGGAACGGATGCTCGGATAGCACTTGTCGCCATCGATCTCCGGGTACTTGGGATTGACGCGCCAGGCCTTGCCGCTGAAGCGCTTCAGGTTGTTGAAGCCCTTGGCGCCGAAGGAGGCGGGGTTGGGCGAGACGCCGTGCACGGCGATGCTGGAGGGGTTGAGCAGGCGCCTCAGGTCGGCGTGGCGGTAGACGGGGCGGTGGGGGAATGGCATGTGGGCTTGGCCTCCTGGGTAGAGAGGCAAGGGCCGGCTTCATGCCGGTCCTCGCGCGGTTCTCACGATGTGACGCAGGCTGCGCGGGCTGCCGCCGTTCCGGCCACGGCAACACCGGCGCTGCCCTCATGTTGACAAATCAGGGCCGTTCACCAAGACTCGCTGACACTGACGACCCGCGCTGGATGGTACTAAAGAATCCGCTGAGAACGCCGGGCACAGATCACCCAAGGAGGAAGTCATGCCCCAAGTCCGTATCGTGCCTGCTGCGCTGCCCGCGTTGTACCACCGTTCGCATTCCCGTTCGGCAGGCGGCACCCTCAGGCGCAGGCCTGCGCCTGGCCTGCAGCGCCTGTTGCCGGCACTGGCTCTGGCGCTGTCGCTCGCCGCGCCCTCGGCGGCCTGGTCCCAGACCTATCCCAGCCGGACCATCCGCATCATCTGCCCGTTCTCCCCCGGTGGCAGTATCGACAAGCTGGCGCGCCTGGTGGGTCGCAAGATGGAGGAGAGCCTGGGCGTGCCGGTGGTGGTGGAGAACCGCACTGGCGGTGGCGGATCCATCGGCACCAAGGCCATGGTGGACGCGCGTCCCGATGGCTACACCCTGGGCATCCTGTCACCGGGGCCGACTGCGGTGATGGCCGGGCTGGGTGCGCAGATTCCGTATCACATCGAGAAGGACATCAGCTACATCGTGGCCCTGGCCAGCGTGGTGGGGGTGATGGTGGCCGGCCCGGATTTCCCGGCGCGTTCGCCGCGCGAACTCATCGAACTGGCGAAGAAGAACCCGGGCAAGATCACCTATGGCACCTCGGGGGTGGGCTCCAGCACCCATCTGCAGGTGGAACTGTTCTCCCATGCCGCCGGGGTGAAGATGACCCATGTGCCCTTCAAGGGCGCGGGCAATGGCGTGGGCGACGTGCTGGGCGGTCATGTGAACATGCTGATGACCACCCTGGCCACCGCCGGGTCGATGATCAACGCCGGCAAGCTCCAGGGCGTGTATGTCTTCGAGAGCCAGCGCTTTCCCACCCACCCGCAGCTGCCGGCCGTGACCGAAGGGCTGCCCGGTTTCACGCCGCCGCCCAACTGGTATGGCCTGGCCGGCCCGGGTGGCCTGCCCCCGGCCATCGTCGACAGGCTCAACCGCGAGGCGGTGGCGGCCATGGCCTCGCCCGACCTGCAGAAGGAAATCATCGCCAGCGCCTATCGCATCATCGGCGGCACGCCGCAGGATTACCTCGAGTTGATCCGCAAGGACGTGCGCATGATCACCGAAGTGGGCCGCACCGCCGGCATCCGGCTGGAGTAGCATCGGACGCCGCATCGGACGCTCGCATGGCGGCGACAACGCATTCATCAGGAGACGCACCATGATTTCCCTCCCACCCGCAGCGCGCCAGGCCGCCGGGGGCCAGCACTGATGGCCGCGGTCAGCGCCGCGCCATCGGCGGCAACGCCGGCCTTGTTCACGCCGCTCACCCTGCGCGGGGTGACGCTGCGCAACCGCATCGTGCTCTCGCCCATGCTGACCTACAGCAGCGTTGGCGGGCATGTGAATGACTACCACTTCGCCCACTACGGCAAGTACGCGCAGGCCGGCGTCGGCCTGGTGTTCGTCGAATCCACCAAGGTGGACCCACTCGGCTGCTCCACGCCGCGCGACCTGGGCCTGTGGAAGGACGAATTCATTGCGCCCTTGCAGCGCATCACCGCCTTCATCAAATCGCAGGGCGCGGTGCCCGGCATCCAGATCAGCCATTCGGGGCGCAAGGCGCGCCGCTCGGCGCCCTTCGAGGGCAACCAGCCGCTGGCCGATTGCCCCGGCGTGGACCACGGCGAACCCTGGCCACTGATCGGCCCCAGCGCCATCGCCCATTCGGCCAGTTTCGAGACGCCGCTGGCCATGAGCGAGGCGGACATCCGCGCATCGCTCGGGCACTGGGAGGCGGCGGCGCGGCGCGCGCTGCAGGCCGGCTTCGAGGTGCTGGAGATCCACGCCGCGCACGGCTACCTCATCCACCAGTTCCTCTCGGCACATGCCAACCGGCGCACCGATGCTTATGGCGGCAGTTTCGACAATCGCCTGCGCTTCGCGCGCGAGGTGGTGGCGGCGGTGCGCAAAGCCTGGCCGCAGGACAAGCCGCTGTTCATGCGCATTTCCGGCACCGACGAGGCCGGCTGGACAGTGCAGGACAGCGCGCAGCTGGCCGCTGCGGTCAAGGCCGAGGGCGTCGATGTGATCGATTGCAGTGGCGGGGGCATGGCTGAGGGGCCGGCTGCCGCGGGCGCGGTGATCGGCTATGGCTACCAGGTGCCGTATGCGGAGCACGTGCGCCGCGAGGCCGGCATTGCCACGCTGGCGGTAGGCCTCATCATCCACGCCGACCAGGCCAATGCCATCGTCGAGAAGGGGCAGGCAGACCTGGTGGCGCTGGGCCGCGAGTTGCTGCTCAATCCCAATTGGGCGGTGGATGCGGCGCACAAGCTGGGCCTGCGGCGCTTCGATTTCATGCCGCCCGGACCGGCCTGGTACCTGGAACGGCGCGCGGCCAACGCGCACATCCTGCCCTCGACCTGGGGCAGGGGATTGCCTGAGCGATAGCAGATTGTTGATGAGGGGGTGCACGGACGCCCCTTGACCCCTGCGTCAGGGGATCAGAAGAAGTGGCACCCGGAATCGTTTTTCAACAACCAGGCAGGTCCACA
>CAIPGJ010001019.1 GCA_903864555.1 uncultured Pseudomonadota bacterium
GCATGGTGACATCGAGGCCGGCGTTTACCGCGAGAAACATTTCAACGACCCCGAGCTGCGCCGGCTGGAAGCGCTGGTGCAGGTGGAAGTGGATGAGACGCTCACGGCGGCAGGCCGACGTGGTGCGACTGTGATCGTGGCCGCCGGTGGACAAACGCTGGAGCAGCAGGTGGGCGCCATCAAGGGTGACCCGGAACTGCCGTTGACAGCGGCGGACGTGCGCGCCAAGTTCATGCGCTATGCCTCGGGCTGCGTCAGCGCGGACAGCGCCACACGCTTTGTCGACCAGGTGTTGCAGGGACCACCCGGCCTGGGGCTGCAAACGCTCTGGACGCTGCTGGAAGCGGCCTGACGATCGGTGTAGCCGCATGGCGGGGAGATCACCCCGCCGCCGCCGCATCACGCCACCAGCGCCGCCTGCCCTATGCCACGAGTGCAGCCAGGCCTACTCCACCAGCGCCGCCTGGCCTATTCAACGAGCGCCGCCTGGCGCAGGCCGCTGATCATCGAAGTCTTCAGCATGTGCGCGTAGAGCTTGTCGCGGTCGGCGCAGATCTCCTGCAGCGCGCGCAGTGACTCGCGGCGCTTCTCCGGATCGAGCTCGCGCATGCGCGCGCGATTGGCATGCGACTGGGCAATGATGGCGTCCTGCACCACGGGACGACGCTGGCGCTCGTAGCGCTCCAGCAGTGAGTCAGGGGCGCCCTGCTTGATCACGGCAGTCAGCTTCTCGGCCAGGTTGAGGGCGTCATGCACCCCGCCGTTCAGGCCCATGCCACCGGTGGGACTGGTGAGGTGGGCGGCGTCGCCGGCGAGGAAAATCCGGCCCACGCGGTACTTGGACACCATGCGCTGATGGGCGCGGTAATCCCGCCGTGCCAGCACCTTGTAGGGCTGCGGCTGCGGCACGATGTGCTGCAACGCCGCCTCGATGCTCTCGGGCGTCAGTTGTTCCTCGATGGTCTTGTCAGCCAGCGGGTAGATGGCCACACGCCACAGGTCACGCACGCGCAACAGCGAGAAATTGCCGCCGTCACGCCAGCAGTAGCTCACCCAGGACAGGCCCTCGAGGTGGTCCTCAAAGGGGAAGCGCACCGTCGCGATCAGGTTGGTCTCCGGATAGACGCTGCCTTCGAACTCCAGGCCGAGCGACTTGCGCACCGCGCTGTGGGCGCCGTCGGCACCGATCAGCCAGGCACCGCCCACGGTTTCCTCGCGGCCGTCGCGCTCGAGGGTGACTTTCACGCCACCCGCGTCCTGCGCGACTGACTTGATCCCGGCGCCGAACTCCACCGTCACTTCGGGCATGGTGAGCAGGCGGTCCAGCAGCGCGCGTGACAGCACCGTCTGTTCGCACTGCAGGCGATAGGGATGTTTGGTGTCATTCTGGAGGACGGTGACGTCGAACACCGCGCGCTCACCGGAGGGATGCCAGCGGATCTGCCAATGCGGGCACTGAACCCCCTGCTCCACCATCACCGCGGCCACGCCGAAAGGCTCCAGCATGTCCATGGTGGGCGGATGGAAGGTGGTGGCACGCGGATCGTCGATCAGCTGCTTCTCCTTCTCATACAACCGCACCTTGACC
>CAIPGJ010001020.1 GCA_903864555.1 uncultured Pseudomonadota bacterium
AGTGCCCTGAACCCCTGCGATGGAGGAAACGACAATGACATTTCCTTCCTTGCGCAAGGCCATGCCGGGCAGGACCATATTGCACAGCCAGAAGTTGCTGCGGACATTGGTGTTCATCACCCGGTCATAGACTTCGTCGGTGATGCCGATGGAGGGGCCGTAGTGCGGGTTGACCGCTGCATTGCAGACCAGGATGTCGATACGGCCCCACTTGGCCATGGTTGCATCCACCAAACCCTGTAATTCCTCCTTGCGGCCCACGTGGCAGCCCTGGACGATGGCTTCGCCACCGCGGGAGCGGATGCCCTCGGCCACTGTTTCGCAGGCATCAGCCTTGCGGCTGGAAATCACCACCTTGGCCCCATGTTCAGCCATGCGTTCGGCAATGGCCTGGCCGATTCCCTTGCTCGACCCGGTAATGACGGCCACTTTGCCTGATAGATCAAACAGTGTCATGCAGCTCCCCCGATAATGATCAAATTGATGTCAGAGGCTATATCACCATTGAGTCCCTATGATGATTGTTATCAGGATATATGGTGTTACGAGGCCACTGTCCTTGCAGACATTATCATGAACCGACTGACGTGAGACATGGCAGCAACAAAGCGGCCATGCCTTGCGCTGGCAACTCAGGTCAGCCGACCTTCATCGGCACGTACATCCGGGCCTCTGCGCGCTGGATCAGCAAGGCGATCTTGCCCTTCGTGCTTTCTGCCATCTTGCGCAGTTGCTCGACCGATTTCACGGACTCGCCATTGATGGTAATGATGATGTCACCCTGCTGGATTCCGGCAGCAGCAGCAGGCCCGCTGGCACCTTCCACCACGACGCCATCACCCCTCAGCGCGCCGTGTTCAGCCCTGGTCAGTGGCCGTACGGCCAGGCCCAGCTTGCCGCCAGCAGGGCGTGCGGCATCTACCGGAGCCACCGTCGTACGCTCCGCTTCCTGCTCGCCGATGACGACGGCGAGGTCGCGGCTGGCTCCCTGCCGCCACACTTTGATGTCGGCGCGGGTGCCAGGTCGCATTTCCCCGATAAGGCGGGGCAGGTCCGATGCATCCCCGACCGTTTTGCCGTTGACGCCGATCACCACGTCACCGGACTGGATGCCTGCTTTGGCTGCCGGACCTCCAGGCTCGACATTGGCGACCAGCGCACCTTGCGTCTTGCTCATGCCAAAGGACTCTGACAGATCCCGCGTCAACGGCTGTATCGCCACCCCGATGCGTCCATGGCTGGCCTTCCCGAACTTCTGAAGCTGATCCTTGATATTCATTGCGACATCGATCGGGATGGAGAAAGACAGTCCCATGTAACCGCCTGAGCGACTGTAGATCTGGCTGTTGATACCGATGACCTCGCCACTCAGATTGAACAGCGGCCCGCCAGAGTTGCCCGGGTTGATCGCGACGTCGGTCTGGATGAAGGGGACATAAGTCCCGTCCGGAAGGGAACGGGATTTGGCCGAGACGATGCCGGCGGTGACCGTGTTCTCCAGTCCGAAGGGCGAACCGATGGCAGCCACCCATTCGCCGGCCTTGAGCCGTGCCGGATCGCCAATGCGGACCGCCGGCAGGCCCGTCGCATTGACCTTGATGAGCGCCACGTCGGTGCGCTTGTCCACACCGATCACCTTGGCCTGGAACTCGCGCTTGTCCGTAAGTCGGACGGTGACTTCGCTGGCATCTGCCACGACGTGGGCATTGGTAAGCACATAGCCGTCGGGGCTGACAATGAAGCCCGAACCGATGCCG
>CAIPGJ010001021.1 GCA_903864555.1 uncultured Pseudomonadota bacterium
TCCCCGAATCAGGCTTGCGTGTTCACGCGCCTCGCCGGATGCCGCATCACTGCGCGCAAGATCCGGGCAGCATGTCAGCGCGCAATCGATGCGCAAAAACCATCAAGCAGGGGAGCGCGCCAGCTGTTGTCACAGCCACTCTCAGCAGTCAGCGTAGAAGTGCGCAAGACCGCGACATCGCGGCCCCGCCTCAGGGCTGCAGACGATGCCGCTTGATGCTGTAACGCAGGACATCCCGAGTGATGCCCAGTGCCGCTGCGGCCAGGGAGACATTCCAGGAGGCCTTTTCCAGCGCGCGCAGGATCAGCGCCCGCTCCACTTCCACCAGTTGCGACAGATCGCTCAGTTCCAATCCGGCGCGATCGACATTGACCAGCACACCCGTTATCACGGGCAGCGACAGATCCGTTTCTTCAATGACGGTTCCACTGCAGACCAGAACGGCCTGCTCGATGACATTGCGCAATTCGCGCACATTGCCCGGCCAGGCATGTGCGCGCAACAGTTCCATGGCCTGTGCCGAAAACTCCATGCCCGGCTTGCTGTAGCGGCGGCTGAATTGGCCGAGAAAATACTTCGCCAGCAGGGTGATATCCCCATCGCGCTCGCGCAGCGGCGGCAATTCGATGCGCATCACCTGCAGCCGATGCAACAGGTCCGCCCGGAACCTGCCGTCGCGAACGCTTTCTGTCAGATTCCGGTTGGTGGCCGCCACGATGCGGACATTCACCTGGCGCTCGCGCAGCCCGCCGACGCGGCGCACCCGGAAGTCATCCAGGACCTTCAACAGCTTGGCCTGGGTGGCGATGTCGATTTCGCCAATCTCATCAAGGAAAAGGGTGCCGCCATCGGCCGCCTCGATGAGACCGATCTTGCGCTCCTTGGCATCGGTAAAAGCGCCACGCTCGTGACCGAAGATCTCCGATTCGATCAGCGCCGCCGGAATTGCCGCGCAATTGAGTTCAATGAAGGGTTGGCCGGCACGCGGACTTTCCTGGTGGCAGGCCCGGGCAACCAGTTCCTTTCCGGTACCGGTCTCGCCCAGGATCAGCACCGCCGGCGGCGGACTTCCATCTGCGGATTCCTGCTGCACGATGCGGCGTATGCGCTGCCTGATGGCATGCATGGCGGCAGCCTGCCCCAGCAGATCATCGGCACCGCCGGCGTTGCGCGCATGCTGGTAGGCGATCTCCTTTTGCATGCGAAGCCCCTGAACCAGTCGATCCAGGACCACTTTGAGCTCAGCCAGCACCACGGGCTTGCTGATGAAGTCACTGGCCCCCGCCTTCATGGCATCGACCGCCAGCTGCACACTGGACTGGCCGGTCATCATGACAATCCGGCAGTCGCTGCCTTGCTTGCGCAGATGTTTCAGCGCAGCCAGCCCGTCCATCCCGGGCAGGTTGAAGTCGAGCAGCACGACATCCGGATCGATGGAACCCATGCGGGAGAGGCCGTCTTCGGCCTCAAAGGCACATTCGACATCCCATCCCAGCCGCTGGAAATAGATCTGGATGTTTTTCGCCAGTCTCTCCTCGTCCTCGATGATGAGCAGACCGGGCATGTTCAGGCCTGGGACAGTTCAACAATGAATACGGCGCCGGTGGAAGAACTCTCCGCCCGGATGCGTCCGCCGAAGCGTTCCACTGCACGCCGGGCCAGCGCCAACCCCACGCCCATGCCGCTGGGCTTGGTGGTAAAGAAAAGGTCGAACAGCCGGGGCATGTCTTCCGGTGCAATGCCGGGGCCTGAATCAGCGATGCGAAACTCCACGCCCGACACCGTATTGGCGACCGAGCCGGCTATCCGCCCCCCCCTGGGTGTAGCCTCGATCGCATTGGTGAGCAGAATCTGCAGCGCCTGGGCAAGCAGCGCACGGTTGGCGCTGACGCATGCCGCACCGGAGGCAATGTCCACGGTGCCGGCAATACCGCGCCGCGCCATCTCGATGGATGAGGCATTGAAACATTCACGCATCAGCATGGCCGCGTCGACGGACGTTGCCTCGGCGTGCTCGACCCCCGAAAGGCTGATCAGGCTGCGCAGCCAGACTTCCATCCGATCCACACTGCGAATGAGGTCTTGCGCGGCGTCCTCGTCCCCGAGCTGACCGGTGGCCTGGTACAACTCTGCAGTGGTACGAATGGACGCCAGAGGATTACGCATGTTGTGCGCCATGGCCGTGGCCAGCTCGGTGGTCGCTGCCATGGTGGCAGCCGTTGTCTCGGCCTTCAGGATCTGCGCCTGCTGATCGGCAATCTGCCTGCCGGCATTGCGCACGATCCAGAACAGCGAACCAAAGAGCAGCAACGCGCCGGCCAGGGCCGACAACCAGATGCGAAAATGCCCTTCCCGGATGACACGAGTGAGTTCAGACGGCGCCTTGTACAGCTCGACGACGCCGAGAACCGGACCGCCTTCGGAGGCCGTCACGGGAATGTAGGTCTCGACGAAGTACTCGCTTGTGGCGCTGAGACCGATGTGCTCCGGCTTGACGCGATCGGCGCCACGAATGCGGCCACTCTCGGCCACCAGGGTACCGCCCAGGGCGCGATCGAGTTCCTCGTTGGCCTCGAAGCGCTGTCCAATCACCGAGGCATCGGTCGACCAGAGCACGACTTTCTTCGTGGAGTAGACATTGATGCGTTGCAGATCCGGAATGGCGGAGAAATGCAGGATGGAGCCACGGAATTTCTCCGCCACATCACTGCGTTCCGGCTCCGACAGGAATTCGGTGGACCCATCGGCACGCATGACGTTGAGCACAAACTCGCCGGTCACCCGGGACTCCCGGTCCA
>CAIPGJ010001022.1 GCA_903864555.1 uncultured Pseudomonadota bacterium
CCGCCCTGAAGGCGGTCGGATTCATCGAACAAAAGCATGGATTGTTCGGCAAAGCTTTCCAGGGCGCGGCGGCAGCGAAGTTCCCAGTCCATGCTCTGGAACAGCAGGATGAAATCATCGCTGCCGATGTGGCCGATGAAATCCTGGTCCCGGTCGCACACCGAGGCAAGGACGCGCGCGGCCAGCTTGATCATGAAGTCGCCGCGCCGGTAGCCGTACGCGTCATTGAATGGCTTGAATTCATTGAGATCGCAATATGCGGCGGCAAACCAGTTGCCAGCCTGCAGCAGCCGCTCGATGTGCTCATCGATGGGGACATTTCCAGGCAGCATGGTCAGCGGATTGGCAGGTCGAGCCGACTCGAGTTGGAGGGTGGTGATCTCCCCTGATCAGGTCCTTGCCGGTGCCCAGATCGAGATAGCTGCCATTGCTGGTGATGATGAAGCCCTCGGATAGGTGCCGGCTGTCGAGGTCGGTCAGCCTCTCGCTCAGGTCATGTATCGGCATGGTGCGCTCCACCACGAGCGGGTTGGTGTCCATGAATTCCGTACACGAGCGTTTCCCGTAGATCTCGCGCTGGTAGGGGCGTACGTACTGGGAAATGAACTCGTTCCGGTGTATCAGTCCGACTGGTCGGTCGCCAGCCACCAGCGGAATGGCATGCAGCCCGGGCTCGGCCTCGAAGCGCGCCAGCAGTTCGTCATTGGTGCACTCCCGCTCAACTGCCGGGACCCGGGTTGCCGGTTCATGGGAGATTGACCGTTGGACGTGCAGTATTGCTGCGCACGGGAAATCTCCCTGCGGCTGGATTCAGAAAATCCGCTGTCCCTGTCTCCACACAGCCACGGCATTGGGGGCGCCGCCACCGATACGCACGCGCAGGAAGTCGGCCCGCTTTCCCGGGGCGATCGTGCCACGGTCGGACAAGCCGGAATGGATGGCCGGCTTGTGGCTGACCAGGGCCACGGCCTCGGGCAGGCTCCAACCGGCTTTTTCATGGACCAGAAAGGCCGAATGCAGCAGGCTGGCCGGCACATAGTCGGAAGACAGGATGTCGAGCAGGCCCTCGCGGGCAAGCTCCAGCGCGGAGATGTTGCCCGAGTGGGAGCCGCCGCGAACGACGTTCGGCGCGCCCATGAGGATGGCCAGTCCCTGTGAACGAGCCGCCGAGGCGGCCGCCAGCGTGGTGGGAAACTCGGAAATCACCACGCCCTCCAGTGCCGCTTGCGTCACATGCTCCGGCGTGGCGTCGTCGTGACTGGCAAGCGCGATGCCTTCCGCGCGGCAATGGTCGACGATGGCACGGCGGTTGGCATCACTGTGCAGCTTCTGGTTGTGCAATTGCAGCGCTGCGTACTCGTCCATTTCGCTATTGCTCAGGGCATACTTGCCCTGGAAGTACTCGCGGTACTTCGACAGGTCGGTGAACTGTCGCTGTCCCGGTGTGTGATCCATGAGCGACACCAGCGCGAGTGACTTGTCATCAGCCAGCTCCCGGAATATCTCGTTGACGCCGCCGCTGGACAGCTCGCAGCGCAGATGCAGGTGGTGATCCACGCGCAACAGGCCCTGGCTGCGCGCGTCGCTGATCGCGTCGCGCATGTTGCGAAAGTGTTCACGCCGGGTGCCTCGCGGACTGGCGTCACCGATGGCCAGTGCATCAAGCACGGTGGTGATTCCCGATGAGGCCAGCTGCGAGTCGTGGGCCACCACAGCCGGAATCGCCGGCCAGGTTACCCCCGGTCGCGGCGAGAAATGCTTTTCCAGGTTGTCCGTGTGCAATTCGACCAGGCCTGGCAGCAGCCAGTCTCCGCCCCAGTCCTCTCCCGCGTCAGGTACGGCGTGGCGGGTGACTTCGGTGAAGCGGCCATCCTCGATCCGCACGGTGCCGGTGAATTCCTCATCGGTGGTGACGATGCGTGCATTGCAAATCTGCATGTTCAAACGCCTTCCAGGGCCTGCATTGGAAACAGCCGGGTCGCCACGCTGGCGCGCGTGTCCTCGTCATGAAAGATGCCGACGATGGCAGCGCCGGCCTCGCGGGCCTGTCGTATGAGGCCTGCCACCACGCTGCGGTTGGCGGCATCCAGTGCGGC
>CAIPGJ010001023.1 GCA_903864555.1 uncultured Pseudomonadota bacterium
CTCGAAGCCAGTACTGGGTATGGCAGGCACCGGGCAGACGGCGCTTAACCCCCTTGTCAAAGGGGGCCGACTCGTGAGCGCAGCGAACGAGCGGGGGGATTTTCGACCGCTGCGCTTGGAGTGCACCACCGAACATCATGGGTTTGCGAAGGCGAGCGAATCAGCCTCGTTGTTCAAAATCCCCCCGCGCGACTGCGTCGCGTCGGCCCCCTTTGACAAGGGGGTAAACCACGCCGCAGCCTCGTCTCCCCGGATATCGGCGAGGTTCCAGGCCGGGCAGCCACGCGAATGCGGCCACCTATTATGATCAAATTACGGCACTATTCTTTATCAATAAAGGACCAACAGCCGAAATATAATCACGCAAATCCGGCCGATCCTGAACAACTAGCCCTGCTTCCCCACAATCACCGCATCCAGCGCCAGCCCGCCCTTGCCCTGCGGCAATGACACGAAGGGGTTGATGTCCACGCTCTGGAGGGCTGCGGCATTGGCGGCGGCGAACACCGACACCTGGCTCAGGGTTTTCGCCAGCGCGGCGATGTCGCAGGCCGGCGCGCCGCGGTAGCCCTGCAGCAGGGGCAGGCCCTTGATCTCGCGGATCATGCGCAGGGCCTCGTCCTCGCCGAAGGGCGCGATGCGAAAGCTCACGTCCTTGAAGATTTCCACCAGCACGCCGCCCAGGCCGAACATCACCACCGGGCCGAACACCGGGTCCACCTGCACACCGATGATGGTCTCCACACCCTTGGGCGCCATGGGGGCGACCAGCACGCCGTCGATCTGCGCCGCCGGGGCATGCTGGCGCGCGCGCTCAAGCAACAGCGCATGCCCGGCCTTCACCGCAGCGGCATCGGCGACATTCAAGAGCACGCCGCCGATGTCGGACTTGTGCACGATCTGCGGCGAAACGATCTTCATCACCACCGGATAACCGACCTCCTCCGCCGCCTTGACGGCCTCATCAGCCGAGCGTGCCAGCTTCTCTGCCAGCACCGGCACACCGGCCTTGGCGAGAATGCCCTTGGCGGTGAGCTCGGAGATATCCCCTGCCGGGATGGCCTGCGCCGCGCCGGCAATGGACGGCGCCACCGGCCGCGGCTGGCGGAAGCGTTCCTGCATGCTGGCCAGGGCGGCGATGGCACGGATGGCGCGGTCGACGTCCTCGAAGGCGGCAAAGCCCAGGTCCTCATAGGACTGGGTGATCTCGCGCGGCACATTGAAGTTGAGGATGATGAGCTTGTCCGGATGGTTCTTGCTGCCCTCGACAAAGGCCTGGCGGATGGCATCGGCCAGCACCGGCGACCCCGCCGTGGTGCCCAACGAGGCGATGATGGCGTCGTAGCTGCACTCCTCCAGCATGATGCGCAGGTTGTCCTTGATCAGGCCGACGTCGTTGACGATCTGCGCGGTGATGTCCACCGGGTTGGTCACCGTGGCGAAGGGCAGCAGCGCCTTCAGCTTCTTCTGCGTGGCCTCGGGCACCGGCGGCACCTGCAGGCCGTGGTCCTCGGCGGCATCGCACATCTGCACGCCGACACCACCGGAGACGGTGATGATGCCCAGCGACCGCCCCTGCGGGAACTTGCCGCGCTCGCACAGGTAGCCGATGTCCAGCAGTTCCTCGGTGGTGCGGGCGCGGTGCACGCCGTACTGGCGGCACACTGCCTCGAACACGGCATCGGACCCCGCCAGCGTGGCGGTGTGCGAAGCCGCGGCCTTGCCACCCGCGGCCGAGCGGCCGACCTTGAGCATGACCACCGGCTTGCCGGCATCGCGGGCGATCTCCAGCGCGCGGATGAACTTGCCGGCATCGCGGATGCCCTCGGAGTAGGCCATGATGACCTTGACGTCGGGCTGCTCGGCCATCCACAGCATCCAGTCGGCCACACCCACATCGGCCTCGTTGCCGGTGGTGGTCCAGTAGCGCATGCCCATGCCCTTCTCGCGCACCAGGTACACCAGGCTGCTGCCGTAGGA
>CAIPGJ010001024.1 GCA_903864555.1 uncultured Pseudomonadota bacterium
CGGCGCATGGATTTCTCCGGAAGAGTGCCTAACAATGCGAGGGGACACATCCCCTCGCGCTCCCCTCAGTCAGGGCGCCTGACGGCAATGCTGTCAGGCGCTCCAAGAAAGATGTGATGTGGATGCCACGGGCTTGCGCGGACACTGCTGAACAGCTGGCAAACCTTACCTTTGCCGTAGGGCACATGCAAGCCTGGTATGTCCGTTCGGATATGCACATCGCCCTGGTTCATTGAAAATCAATATGATCATATTAGAGCAATGGTTATTACCATCATTGATTCATATTAATAATTATGATCAAACCATTTGCATGGTCATGGGGCGCTGTCATCGCTGGCCAGGTTTGCAGCGGCATCCGCACCGCCTGCCTCCAGCCTGATGGCCAGGCCCTGCAGCAGGACTGCCACCGTCGGCTTTCCGGTGGTGTTTCCACTGGCGCGGGGCCGGTCTTTCATTTGCCATTTATGGCCCCCCCGGCGTAAACTAGCCCGTTGGGATATGGAAACGCTTGGAAACCCCGGGAAGCAGCTGGGACGTGCCGCTGGATGCATCGTCACCTCCTTCGTGACGACGGCGGTACTGCAATGGGCCTACCGTAGCCCCATCAAAACAAGAAACGAAGGCGTTAAACCCGCCACCGCAGGAGGCGACCCCATCCGGGTTACGCATTCCCGCCATCTATTTGACTTCCACATCAATGGAGATGAAGGACCATGACTGACCGACTCGACTTAGTGAAGATCGCCCAGGAAGAGCAGAACGGCGATCTGTTCAAGCTGCTCGACAGCCTCTACAAGCGATCCAAGGTGCAGCCGCGCGGCTATACCGATGCGGTCATCTGGGAGGGTGGCAACAACGCGGGGGGCGTCAACCCGGTGGCGCATGCCTTCACCGACATGTTCGCCCTGAACGGCACCCTGATGGCGCTGGACGTGCTCGGCCTGCCCTTCATCGGCGTGCCGATGATGGCGCAGTACCGCCATGACACCAAGCTGAAGCCGCTGGATTGGTTCGGCAAGCTCGATTACACGGCGCTGAAGTGGTCCACCGCGGGCGACTTCCTCGTCAACGAGAATGGCAAGAAAGTCGTGGTGGCCGGCAAGTCCGCCAATGCACCCCTGCGCACCGCCGCCGGCGTGTACTGCAACGTGCGCCCCTATGGCACCATCACCAGCGTGCGCTTCATGCCCGGCCTGCCTTACTCCCAGGACAACAAGAAGTTCGTCGTCGACAAGGCCACCGGCAACATCCATTCCGAGATGAATACTCCGGGCATCCGCATGGCCTACGCCGCGCGCCTGTTCCTGAAGATGGTCCACGAGACCGGTCAGATCGGCCGCATCGCCACCAAGCCGACGCAGGCCAAGGAAGACGCGGTCAACGCCGGCATCATCCGCTGGCTGCTGCAGGGCACCAAGTTCAAGCTCAAGCGCCGCTACTCCGTCGATGCCTATGACGAGCACAAGGAAAACGTCGACGCCATCGCCGCGCTGCTGCCCAAGGATTTCAAGGATGGCATGGAGAACTGGGGCGGGGACATCTACGAGCACATCTCCGACACCAATTTCGGCCTCCTGCTGCACGACATGGCCAACCAGGTGAAGTGCGTGGTCTACGCCACGGACCTGGACGGCGACCGCCTCACCGACCTGATGGCCGATGCGCCCGACTTCCTGCGTGCCTGGGGCCAGAAGGTGGCCGACCACGTCAAGCCCGGCTGCGACATCAACAAGATCTGGAGCGAGATGGGCTTCACCATGAAGAACGGCAAGGACATGACCAGCGTCATGTACCGCATCGTCGGCGAGCCGATCTATGAACAGACCCTGGGTTCGGCCGATGCCATGCTGCTGCGCCTCTTGAAGGGCGACGAGACCGAAGCCGGCACCAAGCAGCCCTACGATCCGCGCATCCACTTCGTGCTGATCCAGGAAGCCTACAAGGCCGCCAACCCCGGCAATGATAAGCTGGCCAAGTGGCTGGACGACCAGGTCGCGATCTTCGACCAGGTCTACAGCGGCACACGCCCGCGCTACATTGATGGCTACAACAAGCTGAAGGAAACCATCAAGCCCTGGGGCAGCCACTAAGCCTCAACGGCAGCCAGAAAAACGCCCGCAGATGCGGGCGTTTTTTTTGGGGGGCATCACCAGGTTTCGGCGACTTGGGCTGCCGCGCTTTCGTCCCCGGTAATCAGTGAAGAACCCTTGGCAAGGGCGCAAACCTTGCTGCCTCCCGGAATGCGGCAACGCCTGTTCACGGCTGTTCAGCTTTGCGACCGGCTTTACAGCCTGCGCGCGCCGCACTAAGGTGCCGGGGCAGTTCCCGATTGGAAACCCCTGTGAGGAGGCGGTGTGCCATGCGTGAATCAGGCCGGATGAAGTTCGTGTCGCTTTTCATCACGGCGGCCCTGGCGATGTCGATGCCGATGGCCGTATCGGCGCAGGGCGCCGACAACTATCCTTCGAGGATGGTCACCGTGATCGTCCCCTTTGCGGCGGGCGGTCCGACCGACAACGAGGGCCGCCTGTACACCACCCGCCTGTCGGAGAACCTCGGCCAGCAGTTCCTGCTGGACTTCCGGCCCGGGGCGGGCAATCGCATCGCCACCCAGCTGGTGATGAAGGCGCCGCCCGATGGCTACACCCTCATGTACACGGCCTCCACCCATTCGGTCATTCCGCTCATGTATTCGGACCTGCCCTATGACCTGTACAAGGCGCTCTCGCCGGTGTCGCTGCTGAGCAAGCGTTATGCGCTGATGGTGGTGCATCCCTCGCTGCCGGTGAAGAACCTGGCCGAGTACATCGCCTACGCGAAGGCCAATCCGGGCAAGCTCAACCTGGCCACCGCCGGCGCAGGCGGCGCTCAGCATCTCACCGGGGTCTGGCTCAATGTGCTGACCGGCACCGAGGCCACCATGGTGCATTACAAGGGAACCGGTGCGGTGATGCCCGATCTGCTTGCCGGCCGCAGCCATGTCTATTTCTCCACGCTGCTCACGGCGATTCCGCACCTCAAGTCGGGCAAGCTGCGCGCCATTGCGCAGGCCAGCCTGGAACGCAATCCGGGCTTCCCCGACCTTCCCTCCATGGTCGAAGGCGGGTTGCCGGGCTTCGAGTATTCCAGCTGGCTGGGCATGCTGGCCCCGGGACTGACGCCCGTGGCGATCCGCAACAAGATCGCCGCCGAGATCAACCGCATCGTGAAATCGCCCGACATGGTGGCGCGCATGGGCACCGACCTGCAGCTCATCGGCAGCACGCCAGCGGAATTCGAGCGCTATTACCTGCAGGAGCACGAGCGCTGGAAGAAGCTGGTGAAGGAAACCAACATCCGCTTCGAGTAGCGCAGCGGGCGGGACCTGCAGGGCGCAGAAGGGTTGCGCCTGCCGTCCCGCTTCACGGCATCAGTAGATCAGCCCGACAAAGGCGAGGGTGACCACAATGGCGATGCGACCGGAGTGCGCCCACCAGCGGTTGCGCACATTGCCCGAGCAGCGCCAGGCGATGATCAGCCAGAACAGGCATACCAGCAGCTTCACGGTGTCGAGCAGGGCGCCCATGAAGTGCTGTTCATCGTGGCGATAGTCCTCGGCCAGCATGCCGAGAAACACCGCCAGCGCCACCAGCGGGATGCCCAGCATCCACCAGGCGAACCACAGCGGCGCCTGTCCCCGCAGCGCCTTGCTTACAGGCGTGTGCTTGAACGGGAGCAGGGTGGGAAGGTGCTTCATGATGGGCCAAGCATAGCGTAAAGCCGCGGCGCGGGACACAATGCGGGATGCTTGCAAACCGGGTCTGGCGGGTATTGATGCGTACTAA
>CAIPGJ010001025.1 GCA_903864555.1 uncultured Pseudomonadota bacterium
GGCGATGCTCTGCCACAGATTGCGGTCAAAGCCGGGTTGGGTGTCGCGCTGCTCGCGCACGCGCTTGACCGTGGTGGCCCGGGTGACGACGGTGTTGACGGCATCGGCCAGCATGCGCTGGGCGTCTTCGCGCTCCGAATCGGCTTGCTCGTTCTTCATGACTGCGCTCATGGTGGGTCTCCTCGTTGTGTTTGATGTCTGTTACCGCCGTCAGCGCCGTGCGACCACGGGCTCGTTGTTCAAAATCCCCCCGCTCGTTCGCTGCGCTCACGAGTCGGCCCCCTTTGACAAGGGGGTAAACCAGGCCTTCTGTAGTGCCGGTCGAAACTGACCAAGGCCTTGGCTCGCTGTTCAAAATGCTCCGGCTCGCGCCGCTGCGTGACTCATGTCCGCCCCCTTTGACAAGGGGGATAACAGCGCTGGTGCTGCTGCGCTTGCTTCCCCGGAAGCCGGTTTACCCCCTTGTCAAAGGGGGCCGACTGCAGGGCGCGGCAGCGCACTGCAGCGGGGGGATTTCAAGCAGGTAGCTACGCCATCAGCCTGGCAGCCCCAGCACCCGCTTGGACAGCACATTCCTCTGCACATCGTTGGTGCCCGAAGCGATCACACCGGGGAAGAGCATGCAGAAGGATCCATGCACGTCCACCTTGACGTTGCCGCCGAAGTCGATCTCGCCGCTCAGGCCGCCGGCGGCGCCGGCTGCTTCCACCAGCAGGCCGTTGAAGCGCATGTTGGTTTCCGAGGCCCAGATCTTCAGCATGGAGATGCCTGGCCCGGGATTGGCGCCGCTGGAGACGACGTCGGCGTACAGCGCGAACACCATGCCCAGGTCGTGCAGGTCCATTTCCAGCCTGGTGTAGCGGGCGCGGAAGTCCGGGTCATCCCACAGGCCGCGCTGCTTGGCGATTTCGCGCACCTTGTTCATCGGGTACTGCGCACGGCGCGGGGTGCCGCTGTTCAGTCGCTCGAAGCCCAGCAGCCCCTTGGCGATGGTCCAGCCCATGTTGGGGGCGCCCACCATGTTCTTGGATGGCACGCGCACATTGTCGAAGAAGGTCTGGCAAAAGGGCTTGTCGCCGGACAGCACCTGGATGGGCCGCACGGTCAGGCCCGGGGTCTTCATGTCGATGAGGAAGAAGCTGATGCCCGACTGGCGCTTCACTTCCTTGTTGGTGCGGGCCAGCACGTAGATGTGGTTGGCTTCGGTGGCGCCGGAGGTCCAGATCTTGGAGCCGTTGATCACCCACTCGTCGCCGTCCTGCACCGCGGTGGTCTGCAGGCTGGCCAGATCGGAGCCGGCATTGGGTTCGGAGTAGCCCTGGCACCAGATGTGTTCGGCCGACATGACTTTCGGGATGTATTCGTTCTGCTGTTCCTCGCTGCCGAACTTCATCAGCATCGGGCCGACCATGGTGATGCCCTGTTCCAGCACGCGCACGCCACCGACGCGCTCGCGTTCCTCGAGGAAGATCACCTGCTTGGAGGGGGAGAGCTCCATGCCGCCCCACTTGCGCGGCCAGGCCGGGGCCAGCCAGCCGTACTTGGACAACTGCTTCATGTACTCATGGACTTCGGACTTTTTCACGCGGCGCTGGATGAAGCGCAGTTCGCGCGGGAAGTGCTTGTCGAAGAAGGCCGCGGCCTCGACACGGAACTGGTCATCGGTGAGGGCGTTCCAGTCGGTGTCGGCGGCGCGTTCGCCGGGGGCACCGGGCAGGTCGGCGGGCTTGATCTGCTTGAGGCGCGCGGCGGCCTCGGCATCCAGGTCCTTGTGTGTGCTGCGCGCCGCATCGAAGCGCTTGCGATGCTCGGTGGCATTGCCCATCCAGGCCGACAGCACCAGCGCGCGCTTCAGGTACAGCCCCGCGTCGTACTCGTCGGTGAAGCCGATGGCCCCGTGCAGGCGGATGCACTCGCGTCCCAGGTCGATGCCGGCCTCGGCGCAGCGCGCCTTGGCGCGGCTGGCCAGCTCGGCCAGGCGCTCGGCGGAGATGCCGCGGTCCATCTCGCGCATCACATGCGCCACCAGCGCGCAGGCGAGTTCCTTCTGGATGTACAGGTCGGTGGTGCGGTGCTGCAGCGCCTGGAAGCTGCCGATGGGCACGCCGAACTGCACGCGCGTTTTCATGTAGGTGAGGGTGAGTTCCAGCACATTGGACATCACCCCGGAGAGCTCGGCGCTGGCCACCACGGTGGCTTCGTCGATGGCGCGGCGGAGCGCCGCTTCGCCTGTGGCGGCGGAGGCGACCACGGCGTCAGCGGCGACCTTGGCGTCCTTGAAGCTGATGAGGCCACAGGGGGTGCCATCGACGCGGCGCTCCAGCTTCACCTCGACCCCGGCGGTATTGGCCGGCAGGTAGACGAGGACGGTCTTGCCGCCTTCATTGGCCGAGACCACA
>CAIPGJ010001026.1 GCA_903864555.1 uncultured Pseudomonadota bacterium
CACTATGCGCATGACGCCTCCTGATCGTGACTCTTCTTGCAGGGTGGCCGGACCGATGCCATTGCGATCATGTCACAGTTGCTCGTTGCTCGTTGCTCGTTGCCCATCGGCTTCGGCTCCGGCCCGGCGGTGCCGAAAAAGTAGAGTAGTCTTCGCAGGACGCCTCATGCCCCTTCCGACATGAGCGAACCAGAACACCACCCACGGTGTCGCGAGGAGGAGAATCAACATGCAACCGTCCCCTGTCATCGCCCGCAGGTCCCCCACCAGCGGCCTGTCCACAGCAACGCTGGCCGCAGCCCTGGCCGTGCTGCCCTGGGGACAGTCCATCGCCGCAACGCCAGGCGTGGCCGACTACCCCAGCAAGAACATCCGCCTCATCGTGCCCTACCTGCCCGGGGCGGGCACCGATTTCACCGGCCGGGAGATTGCGGCGAAGATCACCGAAGCCACCAAGCAGCAGGTGCTGATCGACAACCGCCCCGGTGCCGGCGCCACCATCGGCCATGCCATCGGGGCCAAGGCAGCCCCTGACGGCTACACCCTGCTGCTGGGCACCACCGGCGGACTGGTCTCCGGACCGGCGCTGGTCGCCACCATCCCCTACGACCCGATCAAGGACTTCACCCCCATCGGCATCGCCACCTATGTGCCCTATGTGCTGGCCATGAGCAGCACGTTGCCGGTGAAGAACGTGAAGGAACTCATCGCCATGGCCAAGGCCGCGCCGGGCAAGCTCAATTTCGCCTCACCCGGGGTGGGCACGCCCAACCATATCGGCGGCGCCATGCTGATGACCATGGCCGGCATCGAACTCACGCACATCGCCTACAAGAGCACACCGCTCGCCCTCCCCGACATGGTATCGGGCAATGTGCACATGACCTTCCAGGGACTGCTGCAACTGCAGCCCTTCATCAAGGCCGGCAAGATCCACGTCATTGGCGTGGGCCACAGCCAGCGCATGAAGTCGGCGCCGGACATCCCGCTCATCTCAGAAACCGTGCCCGGCTTCTACAACACCGGCTGGTGGGGCCTGGTCGGACCGGCCAACCTGCCCAAACCCATCGTGGACAAGCTGAACGAGGCCATGAACAAGGGGCTGCAGCAGCCGGAAACCGTGCAGCGCTTCTTCACCGCCGGGCTGGAAGTGGCCACCTCCACCCCGCAGGAATACGCCAACCTGATCCGCAACGACCTGCAAATCTGGCGCAAGCTGATCAAGGACGCCAACATCAGCGTCGATTCCCTGCCCTGAGCCGGGCCGGACAGACAGGACCGCGCGGCATTGCCCGGCCCTGTCTGTTCGCATAAGCAATCACCCTGTGCAGCGGACCTTTCCGGACGGGTGACACCCCCCGTTCTGGCATAATTCCGCCCTGTTTACGCTGCGAAAAAAACTCGAATCACGCAGCACGAGCCTGCGGCCCGCAAAGGCCGGTCTGCCTCATCGCCAACCCTGCAAGGACAAAGACATGACGGGTACGCCAGCGCGCCCACCACGGCCGGTCTATCGGCATGCCAACATGGCACGCCTGTTCAACCCTGCGAGCATCGCCATCATCGGTGCCTCCACCAACCCCAAGTCGGTCGGCGCGCGCACGCTGGCCAACATGTCGCGCTACCAGGGCCGCGTGCACCTGATCAATCCGCGCTACGAAACGATCGGTGACCGGCCCTGCTACCCCTCGGTGAAGGCACTGCCGGAATCGCCGGACTGCGTCGTCATCGCCGTGCCCAAGGATGCCGTGGAAGCCGCCGTGCGCGAGTGCGCCGAGGCGCGCGTCGGCGGTGTGGTGGTGTTCGCCTCCGGTTACTCGGAGCTGGGCACGCCGGAACTGGTCGCCATGCAGGACCGCCTCACCGATATCTGCCGTGAATCGGGCCTGCGCATGATCGGCCCCAACACGCTGGGCTTCGTCAACTTCACCTCCACCGCCATGGTGTCCTTCGCCTCGGGCGAACTCAAGGTCGACCCGCCCTCACGCCCCGGCGTCGGCGTGGTCAGCCAGTCCGGTGCCGTGGGCTTCTCCCTCGGCCAATCCGAGTACCGCGGCGTCGCCGTCAGCCATGTGCTCACCTTCGGCAACGGCGCCGACGTCGCCTTTGCCGACCAGATCGCCTTCCTCGCCGAGGACCCGGCCTGTGCCTCCATTGCCTGCCTGTTCGAGGGCATGCCGCATCCGGAGCAATTGCTGGAAGCCGGCGAGATCGCCTGGAAGGCCGGCAAGACCGTGGTCATCTGCAAGCTCGGCGTGGGTGAGGAAGCCTCCACCGCCGCCTTGTCGCACACCGGTTCGCTCACCGGGTCGGCCGAGGCCTGGGACGCCCTGTTCGAGCGCGCCGGCTTCGTCGTGGTGAAAAGCGTTGAAGCGCTGATGGAGACCGCCTCCTTCTTTGCCAAGATGCCTTACGCGCCGCAATCACGCGGCGTGGCCGCCCTGGGCGCCTCCGGTGGCGCACTCATCGCCGCCACCGATGCTGCCGAATCACAGGGCATTGCCACCCCGCAGCCCCCCGATGAGATGAAGCAGCGCCTGCGCCCCTTCGTGCCCGAGTTCGGTGCCCTGCGCAATCCCTGCGACCTCACCGCCATGGCGGTGAGCGACCCGAAGACGGTGCCCTCTGCCATCGAAGCCATGCTCACCGGCGACACCTATGGCGCACTGGTCAACCCGCAGTCCTCCCTCAGCTCGAGTGCCATCGAGCGGCGCGCGCTGCTGAGCGATGTCGGCCGGCGCCTGAAGAAGCCGATCTGCCAGCCTTTCATCGGCGGCTGGATTGCCGGCAAGGGCTCGATCGAATGCGAGCAGGATCCCTACATCCAGTGGTTCAGCACGCTGGAGCGCTGCTACGGCACGCTGGCCGCCTGGCACCACTACCATGACCTGCGCCAGCAGCGCGGCAGCCAGGGCGCGCGCAAGCCGGTGCGCCTTTCCCCGGCCGACGCGAAGGGCAAGGCCGCGAAGCTGATCGCCGCGACGAAGAACCAGGCCCTCACCGAGCGCGAAGCCAAGGCGGTGCTCTCACTCTATGGCGTGCCGGTGGTGGGCGAGAAGCTGGTGCAGTCTGCCGCCGACGCAGTCAGCGCGGCACAGGCGCTGGGCC
>CAIPGJ010001027.1 GCA_903864555.1 uncultured Pseudomonadota bacterium
CTTCCACCGTCGGGTAGGGCAGGCTGACGCCGTGCTTGGCGGCCAGTGCGAACACCATCTCCGGCTCCAGCGAGCCTTCGATGTGCAGGTGCAGTTCGGCCTTGGGCAGGGCGCGCAGGTATGTGGTCAGTTCATTCGAATCGGTCATGATGGCTGGGCTTCGGTGTTGCGGCGGGGATTGCGGCAGTCCATCCGTGATGGGGCGGCCAGCGGCCACTCTCCATCGCGGACAGGCCCTCCGGCACCCGATGGTGACAGAGGGTGCCGGATGGCATCGGCTTACTTGGGCAACTGGCCCTCGACGCCTTCGACGTAGTAATTGACGCTGTCGATCTCCTTGTCGGTGAGCGTCTTGCCGGCGGCCAGCTTGATGGAGCCGTCCTGCCCCTTGATCGGGCCGGTGAAGACCGCCAGCTTGCCCGACTTGATGCCGGCCATCTTCTCGTCCACCAGCTTCTTCGCGGCGGCCGGGAGCGTCGGGCTGATGCTCACCAGGTCGTTCATGCCGTCCTTCATGCCGCCCCAGACGGTGGTCTTGATCGGTTTGCCGGCGAGCATGGCTTCCGCAGCCATGGTGTAGTAGCCGCCCCAGACTTCAATGGCGGAGGCGAGGTGGGCCTTGGGCGCGTAGGCGGTCATGTCCGAATCCCAGCCGAAGGCATTCACGCCCTTGTCCTGCGCGGCCTGCAGCACCGCCGAGGAATCGGTGTTCTGCAGCAGCACGTCGGCGCCCTGGCCTATCAGGGCCTCAGCCGCCTGGCGCTCCTTGCCCGGGTCGTACCAGGTGTTCACCCACACCACCTTGGTGGTGATCTTGGGGTTCACGCTGCGCGCGCCCATGGTGTAGGCGTTGATGTTGCGCACCACTTCGGGGATGGGGAAGGAGGCGACAAAGCCGAGTATGCCCTTCTTCGACACATGCCCGGCAATGATGCCGGCGAGGTAGGCGGGCTCGTACATGCGCGCATTGTAGATGGTGACGTTCTTGTCCGACTTGAAGCCGGTGGCGTGATAGAACTCGACCTTGGGGAAGGACTTCGCGACCTTCAGCGTCGGCTCCATGTAGCCGAAGGAGGTGGTGAAGATCATGCGATTGCCCTTGGCAGCGAGGTCGCGGATCACGCGCTCGGCATCGGCGCCCTCCGGCACGCTTTCCACGTAGGTGGTCTGGATCTTGTTGCCGAGTTTCTTGATCATCTCCTTGCGGCCGAGATCATGGGCATAGGTCCAGCCGCCATCGCCGATGGGGCCGACGTAGACAAAACCGATCTTGAGTGGATCGGCCGCCTTGTCCGCCGACAAGGCGGGAGAGGCGGCGGTCAGCAGGGCGAATGCACCTGCCAGTGAGGCTGCTGCGTGCTTCCAGGTCTTCATGCGGGTTTCTCCTGTGGGGTAATGGGTAGTGGGGTGAAAGGCTTGGCGTCAGCCGCCGGCGTGGAAGGGCTTGCCCAGTGAGGCCGGTGCATTGCGGCGGATGGCGTTCTGGTCGGACGAGATGGCCACCAGCACGATGATGGTGGCGAGATAGGGCAGGCTGGACAGGGCAAACACCGAGACGTGCACATTGATGGCCTGCAGGTATAAGCCGAGTGCCGAGACGCCGCCAAATAGCAGCGCGCCCAGACCCACGCGGGCGGGCCGCCAGGTGGCAAACACCACCAGCGCCAGCGCAATCCAGCCATTGCCCGAGGTCAGGCCCTCCTGCCACATCTTGAACTGGGCCACCGCGTAATAGCAGCCGGCCAGTCCGGCCATGGCGCCGCCGAAGGCCACTGCGCCATAGCGCACCGCCATCACCGGCAGCCCCAGCGAGCGGGCCACCGAAGGCGATTCGCCGACGCAGCGCAGGATCAGTCCGGCGCGCGAGCGGTACAGGAACCAGCTGATGATGCCCAGCAACGCAAGGGTGGCGTATCCCAGTGCTGACATGGAAAACAGCGATGGTCCCAGCAGCGGCAACTCCGACAGGTAGGGGATGGGCAGCTCGGCGAAGGAGTCCGGCGCGCGGTAGCCGACATACTGTCGGCCGAGGAAGGCGGACAGGCCCGTGCCCAGTATGGTGAGCGAGAGCCCTGCGGCCACCTGGTTGGCCTGCAAGGTGAGGGTGACAAAGCCGAAGATCAGGGCGAACAGCGCGCCGGCCAGCAGCGCCGCGATCACCGCGCCGGGCAGTCCGCCACCGTGGGTGACGGCAACGAAGGCCGCCAGGGCTCCCACCAGCATCATGCCTTCCAGTCCCAGGTTGAGCACACCCGCGCGCTCGGCCACCAGTTCGCCCAGTGCTGCCAGCATCAGCGGAATCGCCGCCGCCAGGGCGCTGGCGAGCAGGGGATTGAGCGATTCGATCATGCTGCCTCCGCGGTGGGTGCCGGTGTGGCGGGATCAGCGGCTGCGGGCCGTGGCCTGCGTCGCTCCACCCGATAGTTGACCAGCACGTCACAGCCCAGCAGGAACATCAGCAGCATGCCCTGGAAGACCAGGCTCATGGCCTTGGGCAGTTGCAGGGCGATCTGCGCCGATTCGCCGCCGAGATAGAGCAGGGCCATGAGCAGGGCGGCCAGCACGATGCCAAAGGCGTGCAGGCGCCCGAGCGAGGCCACGATGATGGCGGTGAAGCCGTAGCCGGGCGTCCAGCGGTCATTGAGCTGCCCCATGGGGCCGGCCACTTCGGTGGCACCGGCCAGGCCGGCGGCGGCACCGCTGATCAGCAGGGCCACCCAGACCAGCTTTTTCTCCGAGAAGCCGGCATAACGCGCTGCGGCTGGCGCCTGGCCGGCTACGGCCAGCTGGAAGCCGAGGAAGGACCGGTTCATGAACAGCCAGGCCAGTGGTACGGCGATGATGGTGAGCAGGATGGACAGGTTGAGGCGCGTACCTTCCATGAGGCTGTCCAGTCCCAGCCCCTCCCAGTTGGCGAGCACGGGAAACAGCGCGTCATCGTTGAAGCTGACCGTGAAGGGGAAGTTATTGCTTTGCGGGTCCTGCCACGGACCGTAGACAAGGTACTTCACCAGCATGTCGGCCACATAGGTGAGCATCAGGCTCACCAGTATCTCGTTGGTGCGCAGGTGGGCACGCAGGAAGGCGGTGATCCCTGCCCAGGCAGCGCCACCCAGGGCGCCGGCCACGATCATCGCGGGCAGCAGCCACCACAGGCCGCCCGCGTTGTCTTCGCGATGGAACCAGATGGCGAGGCCTGTGGCAAAAATGCCGCCCAGGTACATCTGTCCCTCGGCGCCGATGTTCCAGATGTTGGCCCGAAAGCCGATCGCCAGGCCCAGTGCGATCAGGCACAGGGGCGAAGCCTTCAGCAGCAGCTCCGAGATGCCGTTGATGTCGCTCACCGGGTCGATGAAGAACACGCGGAAGGCCACCAGGGGGTTGTGTCCCAGCGCCGCAAAGATGATCAGGCCCACCAGCAGGGTGAGGGCCACCGCCAACAATGGCGCCAGCACCAGCATGGATTGCGAGGGCGCGGCGCGCGGCACCAGTCGCAGCGGCGAGCGCATCATGCGGGGCTGACTCCGGTGGAAGCGTCCGGGGCATGGCCGGTGGCAGTGGCATCGGGAAACAGTCCGGCCATCCAGGTGCCGATCTCCTGGGCGTTGGTGTCGGACACATCGCGCACCGGGGACAGCTTGCCACCGGCGATCACGGCGACCTGGTTGCAGGTTTCCAGGATCTCCCCGAGGTCCTCGGAGATGACCAGCACCGCGACGCCGTGGGCGGCCAGGTCGATGAGTTGCTGGCGGATCAGGGCCGATGCGGCGACATCCACGCCCCAGGTGGGCTGGGCCACGATCATCACGCGCGGCGACTGGCGCAACTCGCGCCCGACGATGTACTTCTGCAGGTTGCCGCCGGACAGGCTCTGGGCTGGCGCCGAAATGCCGCCGCAGCGCACGTCGAAGTCCTTGATGCAGGCAGCGGCAAAAGCGCCGGCAGCCCCGGTATCCACCAGGCCGTGCCTGACCATGCCTTGGCGGTGGGCAGTCAGCAGGCCGTTCTCCATCAGGCTCATCGGAGGGACCGCACCGCGTCCCAGGCGCTCCTCGGGCACGAAGGCCAGGCCCATCGCACGCCGGCTGGCGGCTGACATCTGCCCCACCGGCAATCCGTTCAACCATATGGACTGGGCCTCTTCAACCGGCTGCTCGCCGGTGAGTGCGGCCAGCAGTTCCGCCTGTCCATTGCCGGAGATGCCGGCAATGCCGAGGACCTCGCCGGTGCGCAGGCGCAGGTTGATGCCTTTGAGCGCCGTGCCGAAGGGGCCGTCGCCCGGCACCGAGAGGGACATGACTTCCAGCGCAAGCTCACCGACTTCTGTTTCACGCCGGCGTGTCTCCGGAAAGTCGCGGCCTATCATCAGCTCGGCCAGGCGGCGTTCCGGTTCCACGCGCGGGTCGACTTCGGCGATGAAGCGGCCGCCGCGCAGCACCGTGGCCCGGTGGCACAGGCGGCGGATCTCGTCCAGCTTGTGACTGATATAGACAATGGCAGTGCCCTCGGCGGCGAGCAGGCGCAGGGTGTCGAACAACTGGTCGACCGCCTGCGGCGTCAGCACCGAGGTGGGCTCGTCCATGATCAACAGGCGGGGCGATTGCAGCAGGCAGCGCACGATTTCCACCCGCTGGCGCTCGCCCACGGAAAGTTCGTGCACGGCGCGCCACGGGTTCAGCGACAGCCCGTAACGCTCCGAGACCTCGCTGATGCGCAGGGCCAGGGCCTTCAGGTCGAATCGGCCGGGCAGGGCCAGGGCCATGTTCTCGACCACGTTGATGGATTCGAACAGCGAGAAGTGCTGGAACACCATGGCGATGCCCAGGGCACGGGCTTCACCCGGACTGCCGATGCTGACCGGCGCGCCATTCCACGCCATGCTGCCCGAATCGGGGCGCAGCGCGCCATAGATCATCTTCATCAGGGTGCTCTTGCCCGCGCCGTTTTCGCCCAGCACGGCGTGGATTTCACCAGTCCTCACATCGAGGTCCACGCCATCGACGGCAACGATCGACGGAAAGGCCTTGCGCACCTTGTACAGGCGCAACAGCGGTGGGCTGGAATGCTGGTCGCTCACGTTCCTGGGTGTTCTGTCTGCAAGCCGGTGGCTGGATGCATCTGGCGGGCGGGAAAGTGGTAGTGGTTCATGTCCTTACCCAAAGCATAGCGTATGCCATGAAGGATATGGCAGGCCGCCTGCCGCTGGCTGCAGGCTGTCAGTTGCGTTTGCGGGTGATGCCTCCCTGGCGCTCATGTCTGGTGCGGATTGCGAATGCACGCACATGCAAGGTGCCTGCCGGTAGCCGCGAGCATCTCCGGGCAGTTCCAGTGGCGGTCCGGCTGGATATCTTGCATCTCGTCTGGTATACCAGTTGGTGCACCAGAAGCAGGCGAGTGATGGCCTTGTCGCACAAATGCAATGCGCCGGTGCTGCAGATCATTCCGGTCTGCACCGACATGGTGAGATGGCCCTTCCTGAGCAGTGCAGCGGTCTGTACATCATCGTGCTTTGCGCAATGAATCAATGCCGACATTCGCTGCGGCACGCTTTTCGCTTAAGGGCCTTGCATCGGCCAAGTGGAAGACAGCCTGGGCGACAAGCAAAGTGCCGACAGGCACCCATCCATTGCATTGTTTAGAGGGAGAAGAAGATGAAAGTATCAAATCGTTCCGGTGCCGTCACGTTGCGTGTCAAACCGCTCATCACCGCTCTGGCCGTGATTGGCATGCTGGCCACATCGGGACAGGCTGCTGCTGCCGAATGGAGCGACACCTCCATCAGCTTCAGGGCCGGCAACAAGTACCACGAGCCCTTCAACCGCCAGGACATCGGCAAGACGATCATCGGCTTCACCCACGTCAGC
>CAIPGJ010001028.1 GCA_903864555.1 uncultured Pseudomonadota bacterium
GGCGTGCTGCCCGAAACAGAGCCGATCAGGTTGCCGCCGGTGTAGCGGGCGATGCTGACGACGTTGTCACCGGCTTCGAAGCCCATGTCCACGCTGTGCGGCTGCCAGCCGATCTGCCTGACCAGATCCTCGTTCTCCGCCACCACCACGCGCCAGGTGTTGCCGAAGGTGGCCTTGTCGTTGCCATGCGGCAGGAAGCCGGCGACATTGCGCATGTACAGGCGCCAGAAGCGGCCGACACTGGTATTGGCCTGGAAGCCGTCACGCATGGCGCCCTGGGTGTAGTTGAAGCCCAGTTCCTTGATGATGGGGCCGTTGAGCATGATCAGCGCCTCGCCCCCCGGGGTGCTGCCGCTGTGCTCCATGCCGTAATAGGGGTCGCACATCGCTTCGACCACGGCCAGCAGTATCGGCATGTACTCCGGCCGGCAGCCGGCCATGACGCCATTGACGGCCACGCTCCACACCGTGGCGGCGCGGCTGTCGGGCAGCAACACGCCCAGCACTTCGTCGGGATCCCGGTCGGTGTAGCGCAGGAAGGCCTGCACGCGTTGCGCGGTTGGCGGCCGGATCGGCAGACCGTCGGACAGGCCGTGCTGGATGAAGTGCTCGTCGATCTCGTCCAGCGTGCCGCGGATAATGATGTCGTGACGGCCGGGCTCGCTGGTTTCAACCGCCTTTTCCGGCTGCTCCAGCAGGTTGTTGATCACGCCATGGAGCGTGTGCTCCATGACATTGCGGCGCAGTTCTTCCTTGCTCTGCACACCAGGGTGCCCCTGCACACGCGCCAGCGCCAGGTTGGGCATGCCCAGGCCGATGGAGGACGCCTTGGCCAGCGACATGAACTGGTCCCCCACCAACGAGGCGGTGGGCAGTCCGAGCGACTCGCACACTGCACTGGCCCGCAACACGGCGGGCGTGCAACTGCCTCAGGACCCCATTCCGGAGATGACAGCGTCCACTCCCAGTTCGCGGAAGCGGCCGGGCAGGGCGGCCAGCACCTGCTGCTCCTGCGGGCTGTGGGTGCTGCCGAATTCACGCCAGCTGACAAAGCGGATCTGCGGATAGCGCTTCTTCAGGGCTTCCTCCAGCAGTTCGAAGACTTCATCGCCACGGAACAGGAAGTCCCAGAGCTGCGCGACGGTCTTGCCATTGAGCGTGTCGAGGCGGCGTGCCAGTGGCCTCAGGCGCGTCTGGCGCGGGCTGCGCGGCCAGAGGGCCTCGAACTGCTGTTCCGGCTCGGGTGTCTGCGGCGGAAGTGGCGTGCTGGACATGGTGAATTCCCCTGGGTGGTCACCGTAGCCTCAGCCCGTGGATGAGCAGCCGCGGCATCGGTGTGTGGATCGGGAAAGCCGGCCCGCATCGGCGGGCCTTGGTCAGGTTGTCAACGAATCCCTGAAATGCCGCAGCCGGCAGGCCTTGTGTTGATCGCCACAAGGCCTGCCGGCTGCATGGGTGCTGCCTTGCTGTTTATTCGGGCTGGATATTGCCGGCCTTGATGACCTTGGCCCACTTCTCGGTTTCTTCGCGCACGAAGCTGATGAACTGCTGCACCGTGCCGCCGCCGGATTCGGAGCCATCGGCGATCAGGCGTTGCTGAAACTCCTTGGTGGCGAGCGCCTTGTTGGCATCGGCATTGATCTTGTTGATGATGGCCGTGGGCGTCCTGGCTGGTGCGGCCAGGCCGTTCCAGGCCACCGACGAGTAGCCCTTCAGTCCGGCTTCATCCAGGGTCGGGACGTCAGGCAGGGCGCCGACGCGTTTCAGGCCGGTGACGCCCAGTCCACGCAGCTTGTTGCTCTGGATCAGATTCAGGACGGAGGTGGTGCCGTTGAAGACGAAATCGACGCGGCCGGCAACCAGGTCAAGCAGGGCCGGCGCATTGCCCTTGTAGGGGACGTGCTGCACCTTGATGTCGGCCATCATGTTGAACAGTTCTGCCGAGAGGTGCCCGGCGCCACCCACGGCCGAGGAACCGTAGTTCATCTGGCCGCCGCGGGTCTTGGCCGTGGCAATCAGATCCTTCACCACCTTGGCCTGTGAATTGGCGGGCACCACCAGCACCAGCGGCGAGGTGTTGATCAGCATGATCAGGGAAAAATCCTTCACCGAGTCGTAGGGCAGCTTGCCGGCGAACAGGGTGGGATTGGTGGAGAACGAGGCCGTCGCCACCTGCAGGGTGTGGCCGTCCGGGGTGGCCTTGGCAACGATGTCCGTGGCGATCACCGTGGCGCCGCCGCCGCGGTTGTCGACCAACACCGACTGGCCCCACATTTCCGAGAGATGGTTGGCCATGCTGCGGCCGATGATGTCAGTGCTGCCGCCGGCGACGAAGGGAATCACCAGGCGAACCGGGCGGGACGGATAGCTTTGCGCACTGGCCAGTCCGGACATCAGTATGGTGGCCATGCCGACTGCCAGGCTGCGGATGAGGGTGGATTGGTATTTCATGGTGACCTCCTAGAGAGCCGTGAAGGGCTCGTTGATGTGTAACTGGCCTGCCTGATTCCGCTCGCCTTGGTGCCCGGGGCCGGAATCGAACCGGCACGCCCTTTCGAGCTTCAGATTTTAAGTCTGATGCGTCTACCAATTTCGCCACCCGGGCGGAGCGACGGGATTTTACCCGCACAGTAGCGGAATTTCCCTTAAGGCTGTCGGGTTTGGCCCGACAGGCTTTGGCAACTCTCTGGTTTGACGACAGCGGCCTGGTAATCGTCTCTGTCCAATTCGGAGACGATGCGCAAATGCTTTTCATCCTCGACTTGGTGGTATTCGTACCCGTTGTCGTTCATGGGGACTCCCGTTTCGGGATCGTCACGCTTCATTTCCGGGTGTTATCCAGTCGCTCGATCGAAGCCAGGGCGCCCTCTACCAGATCATTGAATATGTCCTTCGCCGGACGGCGCTTCGTCAGCAAACCTGATACCTGACCGGCAGGGTTGCTGTGGAGGTCCCAGCGCCCGGCTTTTGCCGCTGCTTCATTGAAGTCATCCATCATGATCTTCTGGAAAGGCATGGGCAGTGGATCAAGCCCGGACTTTTCCCAGGCCCGGATGATTTCATTCTTGTAGCCACGCATGGTTTTTCCACTGAACACCCGCCCGATCTCGAAGTCGGAGGAAGATCCATTGATGATCTGATCCTTGTTGGCTGCCGGAATTTCACATTCATCGGAGACGAGAAAGGCCGTTCCTATCCACACACCCACCGCCCCAAGGGACAGCGCCGCAGCGACACCCCTGCCATCGCCAATGCCGCCCCCGGCAAGGACGGGGACTGGTGATACGGCGTCAACCACCTGCGGTATCAGGGGGAAGGTGGCAATCTTGCCTGTGTGGCCGCCCGCCTCATATCCGGTGGCGATCACGATGTCGACGCCGGCCTGTATCTGGCGTTTGGCATTGCCAACCGTGCCGGCGAGGCCCATGACCTTCATGCCCTTCTTTCGCGCCATCGGGACGACCCAGCTGGGATCTCCCAGCCCCGAGGCGAATACCTGTACGTCTTCTTCCATGACGACCTGAACCTGTTCTTCCTGGGGCGTCTTTTCGCCAGGCTTAGCCGAAGTGGAAATCACGAAATCATGCTCGACTTCAACATCGGGGAGCTTGTGTTGCGTCATCAAGCCTCTTACGAAAGCCACATGCTCGGGAAAGCGCCGCCTCAGTTCCGCACGCACGGCACTGCGCGTGGGCGGTGCGTCGGCCAGGGTGGCGGGAAGCAGAAGGTCCACACCTATGGGTTTTCTGGTGAGTGACCGCGCCGAGCGGATGGCCTGACGCAATACCTCCGCTGGCAATCCGGCACCGCCGAGGACACCGAGTCCACCGGCCTCTGAAACGGCGGCGACCAGTGCCGGTGGGGTCGCCTTGCCGCGGGATCCCATGCCGGCCAGCACGATCGGGTATTCGATGCCCAGCATGTCGCACAGGCTTGTTTTCAACTTTCTGTTGCTCACGGGTGTTCCTTCCGGAAGAAATATGACTGGCGATTGTCCTGGCGATGGTCAGTTCGGCAGCTCAAGCACATGCCTGGAGACGATATTGCGCTGGATTTCGTTGCTGCCACCGCCGATGGTGATGAGTCGGGCCATGTAGTAAGGCGTCAGCAGATCGATCTGCTCCCCGGCGATGCTGAACGAGCCGGCTTTGGCGCCATGCGATCCCGCGGCTTCCAAGGCGAATTCGGTGACGCGCTGGAACGCTTCCATGCCCCAGATTTTCAGTATGGAGACATCTGCCCCGAGGTTCTTCCCCCGGCGGGCAAGTTCGGCAAACTGTGAGTACAGCGTCGCCTGGTCGAGCAGATCGAGTCTGAGTTCTGTGTATCGATCAGAAAATCCCTGATCCTCGAACAAGTCCAGCTTTGCCCCCAGCTTGGTGAGGCGACTGAATGCGATCTGGGGCCGCCAGGGGCTGCTGATACCGAGGCGTTCAAAGTCGAGGACTGATTTGGCAAC
>CAIPGJ010001029.1 GCA_903864555.1 uncultured Pseudomonadota bacterium
GCCTGGCACGTCGACTCGACTGCATCGTCTTTCTCTATTTGCGCTCGGGCAGTGAATCGATCTGCATAGAGCGAGTGGGCAGCGCGCCGGTGCAACCACTGACGGTGGTGGGCACGCGTCGCCCGATGGCCGGATCGATGGCAGGCATTGCCATGCTGCTGTCACTGCCACGCAAGGAGCAACAGGCGCTGATCGCCGAGGTACGCAACCACCCGCCCATGGCAGAGCGCGCGCCCAGCTACCGGAAGATCCTGCAGCGCTCACGCCGCCACGGCTTTGGGGTCAACCGGGGCGACGTGGTGCCGGGCCTGGCCGGCCTGGCTGTGCCAATCACGGATGCCGGTGGCTGGCCGTTCGCAGCCATCGGCATCATGGGACCGACCGCCACGTTTGCTGCCTCGCGGCTGAACCGAATGGGGGAATCGCTGCGGGAGGAGGCTCGCCGCATCGGCCACGAGCACGCCCGCCTGATCAAGGACCTCCAATTCCCGGGCGACGGCAAAAACAGCAATAAGCTCAAGCAGTAAGCACGTTTCCACCATACCCCCTCCCGCAGATACCTACTTTACCCCGGGTGCTCACCGCTCCGCACGACGACGAAAAATCTTGCAAACAAAAAATTCCAGCTGGTCATACTTGCCACAAATACCAACAAGACACGTACCTACAACGGAAAGACCAACAAAGGAGGCGGCAATGAGGTTCTTTGAATTTTCAGCGGCTCTTCACCGCCCTGCCATCGCAGCGGGTATTTTGGCAGGCATACTGGGCAGCATGAGCGCAGGCGAAGCCTGGTCGCAGGCCAGCTATCCAAACAAGGCTGTGCACATCGTCATCCCGGCCGGTCCCGGTGGCGTCACCGATCTTCAGGTGAGGCTGGTGGCAAACAAGCTTTCCAAGAGCCTGGGTCAGCCTGTTATAGCGGATAATCGCCCCGGCGCCGGCACCACGCTGGGCACGTCTCTGGTGGCCAAGGCCGCGCCCGACGGCTACACGCTGCTGGGCATGACCGGCAGCTTCACAACCGCTTCGGTGACCTACGCGAAGCTGCCCTACGACCCGGTCAACGACCTAGTGCCCGTATCGCAGTTCGCGGTGATGCCCTACATGCTGGTGATCAATCCCGCCGTGCCGGCCCAGAATGTAAAGGAGTTCATCGCCTACGCCAAAGCCAACCCGGGCAAACTCAACTACGGCACCACCGGCATGGGTACCCTGGCCCACCTGGCCGGCCTGTGGCTGGAAAAGCTCACCGGCATCCAGATGACTCAGGTGCCCTACAAAGATGTAGCCGCCGAGATCAGTGATCTGGTGCAAGGACGCATTGATGTCACGCTCGCCACGCCAACCAATGTGCTGGGACATGTCAATGCCGGCAAGCTGAGGGGGCTGGCCTGGGCCAGCAACGAACGCTCACGAATGCTGCGCAGCCTTCCCACCACGGGGGAGCAGGGTTTGCCGGAATTCACGGTGGTTGGGATGATGGGCTTCTGGGCCCCAAAAAGCACGCCTGCGGCCATCGTCAATCGGCTTAGCGCGGCAATCAAGGAAGCTGCCAAAGACCCGGACATCATCGCGCGCCTGGGTGCCGATGGTACCGACCTGGTCGGCAGCACACCCGAGGAGTTTCGCAAGATCGTCGTCACCGAGATCGACCGCTGGGGCAAGCTGGTCAAGGAATCCGGCATGGAGCTCCTGACGGATTAGTTCTGCGTCACCTCGAAACCAGGAATGAACTCATGAGAAAAATCGGAATCATCGACCAGACCTACCGCGACGCGCCGCAATCACTATGGGCCTCGCGCATCAGCACTCCCATGATGCTGCCTGTTGCGGAAAAGATGGACCACATCGGTTTCGACTACATGGACGTGGGAGGCGCCGGCGCCATCGTTGATGTGGCCATACGCCACCTCAAGGAAAATCCGTGGGAGCGCACGCGCCTCATGCGCGAGCGCATCCGCAAGACGCCCATGGCCTTCGCCATCCGCAGTCGCAACGGCATCGGCTTCAAGATCATCCCCCGCGACATCCAGTTCCTGTGGGTTGAGCGCCGCGTGAACGGCAGCAGCGGCCTGCGCGTCCTGCGCTCGAACGACCCGCTGCAGGACCTGGACAACATCGTGCCGGCGCTGAGGTATGCCAAGGAAGAACTGGGCATATACACCGTGGGCGCCCTGGCCTATGGCCTGAGCCCGGTGCACACCGACGAGATGTACCAGGCCAAGGCAAAGGAGCTGATCGCCCGCGCCAATGTCTCGGCCATCATGATCAAGGATGCAGGCGGGCTGCTCACGCCCGACCGTATCCGCACCCTGGTGCCGGCGCTCAAGGCCGTCATCGGCGACCTGCCGCTGGAGTTGCACAGCCATTGCATGACCGGGCTGGCGCCGCTGGTCTATCACGAGGGTGTGAAACTGGGCGTGACGCAGGTGCACACCTCCATCGCACCGCTGGCCAATGGCAACGGCCAGCCGGCCATGCAGACCATGGTGCGCAACCTGCGCGAGATGGGCTACCAGGTTGACGTGGACGACAAGCTGGTGGAGGAGGTCAGCCGGCATTTCCACCGCGTGGCCGAACAGGAAGGCAAGCCCAAGGGCGTGGCACAGGAATACGACGCCTTCCATTTCGAGCATCAGCTTCCCGGCGGCATGATCAGCAACTTCAAGTCGCAACTCTCCGATATAGGAAAGCAGCATTTGCTGCCGCAAATCATGCAGGAATGCGTGCAGGTGCGCAGGGAACTCGGCTGGCCCATCCTCATCACGCCCTTCGCCCAGATCGTGGGCACCCAGGCCTTCCTCAACGTCGCGAACAACGAGCGCTACAAGGTTGTCACCGACGAGGTGAAGCGCTACGTGCTGGGCTACAACGGCAGGTTGCTGGCTCCGGTGGAGCCCAACGTGCTCGACAAGATCATCGCCAACGGCTCGCCGGCCATCAAGCCCTGGAAGCAGGAAGACGAGGAACCCGGCCTGCCTGCGCTGCGCAAGAAGTATCCCAACATGAGCGACGAGGAGCGGTTGCTTAGGGATGCCTACGCCGGATCGCAGGTGGACGACATGCTGGCTGCCGGTCCGATGCAGACCGAGTACCACTTCGATATGCCGGCGGTGCGTCTGCTGAAAGAGCTCGCCAAGCGTCCAAAGATGGCGCGGGTCTTCATTCAGAAAAAAGATCTGCTCATCGACATCAAAGGCTGAGCGCACAAGTCGGCACAGAAAAATCGCCAACTCAGGCGAGGCAACACCCGCTGGTGTTGCCCTCGCCAGGAGTCTCCGTCGCGAGATTGCGGAGTTGCCTGCCGGACGCACCGCCTACCGCCCCTGCCAGTAACGCCTTCGGGTTTCCCGCTCGCGTTCCATGGCAATAACCGAGGACGCGAACCTGAAGGTGATGGCCCCGTCACGATCGGTGCGATGGCGCGCGACATCCGAATAACGCTCCCAGACTTCACCCTTGGGATGGCCGAAGCGGTTGCGATAGCCGACGGTGACCACCGCGTGTTGCGGCGAGACGGCATTGATGAAGGCCGACGTGGATGAGGTGCTGCTACCATGATGCTGCACGGTGAACACGTCGGTGTCCAGTGCCGCGCGCGATCAGTAAGCCCTCAGCTGGCTTTTCGATGTCACCGGTCAGCAGTGCGCTCCTGCCTGCGGCTTCGGCGTATAGGAAACTCAAACCAC
>CAIPGJ010001030.1 GCA_903864555.1 uncultured Pseudomonadota bacterium
CGCATGATCACGCTGTCCACCCAGCCGCCGGCATAGCCCGAAAGCAGGCCCAGCGGAATGCTGACCATCAGCGAAATGGTCACCGGTATGACCCCGGCCAGCAGCGAGGCGCGCGCGCCCCAGATCAGGCGCGACAGCAGGTCACGACCGACTTCGTCGGTGCCCAGCCAGTACTTTGCCGAAGGCGCCTGGCGCACGGCGCCGAAATCCGTGGCGATGGGGTTGTAGGGGGCAAGCCAGGGTGCGGCCAATGCGATCATGATGAAGGCCACGACCACGGCCAGCGCCACCAGCGCGGCGCGGCGCTTGAGGAAGCGGCGCAGTGCGCGGCTGCGATTGTCCGCCGCGGGACCGGCGGTCGCGGGGGTGGCTGTAGCGGGGGAGATGGCGGCGGCGCTCATTCAGCCTCGCATGCGTGGGTTGGCGACGAAATAGAAGATGTCGGCCATCAGGTTGAGCAGGATGTACAGCGCTGCGGAGACCACCACCACGCCCTGTACCACGGCGTAGTCGCGGTTGAGGATGCCATCGACGATGAGCTTGCCGAAGCCCGGGATGGAGAAGATCTGCTCGGTCAGCACGGCGCCGGAGAGCAGGTGCCCGAATTCGATGGCGCCCAGGGTGATCACCGGCACCAGCGCGTTGCGCAGCGCATGCTTGAGCACCACCACCTTTTCGGTGAGCCCCTTGGCGCGTGCAGTGCGCACGTAGTCCGTCCCCAGCGTCTGCAGCAGCGCGCCGCGGGTGTGGCGCATCATCACCCCGGCAACCCCGGTGCCCAGCACGATGCAGGGCAGGAACAGGCTCACCAGGCTGCGCCAGACGTCATCCGTCAGCGGCACGTAGCCCGAGGCGGGAAACCAGCGCAGGTGCACGGAAAACACCAGGATGAGCATGATGCCCAGCCAGAAATGCGGCACCGAAATGAAAGACAGGGCGACGAAATTCGACACCCCGTCGGAGAACTTGCCGCGTCTTGCGGCCGAAAGGATGCCCGCTGGTATGCCGATCAGCAGGGCCACGATCATGGAGCCCGTCGCCAGTTGCAGCGTGATGGGCAGCTTGCTGACGATGAGTTCCGACACTTCGATCTGGGTGCGATAGGAAATGCCGAAGTCGCCGGTGAGGATCTTGCCTATCCACAGGGCGTACTGCACCGGCACCGGCTTGTCCAGGTTGTACTTCTTCCTGATTTCCTCGACCACCTCCGGGTCCTTCTCCTCGCCGGCCAGCGCAATCGCCGGATCACCCGGCAGCATGTGCTGGAGCGAGAAGATGAGGATGGACACGAAGAACAGCGTCGGCAGCAGCACTGCCAGGCGCTTCGCAATGAAGGTCCAGAATGACATGGTTTATCTGCCCTGTGCCTTCATTGTTCTATCGGCTCACGCGCCCTTGAGGCCCTTGACCCGGATCACGCCATCCGGATAGGGCACGAAGCCGCGCACCTTGGCGTTGTGGCCGGTGAAGATGTTCCGGTGCCACAGGATCAGCACCGGCCGATCACGCAGCAACAGTTCGGCCGCCTGGTCATAGAGCTTCTTGCGCTCGGCCGGGGCGGCCACCTGCCTTGCCTTGGAGGTGAACTGGTCCATTTCCTTGCTGCAATAGCCCTGGTCGTTCTGGCGGCTGCCGCAGGAAAAGTGCTGGAAGATGTTGCCATCGGGGTCGGGGCGCCCGCTCCAGAAAGTGAAGTAGGCCTCGAAATCGCCCTTGGTGCCGGCGGTGAGCATGGTGACGTTTTCCTGACTGACGATGTTCATGGTGATGCCGGCTTCGGCGAGCATGGACTGGATCACCTGCGCCGCTTCCTGGCGGTCGCGTTCCGGCGGCACGATCAGGTTGAAGGTGAAGCCGGTCTTGCCTGCACGCGCGAGCAGGGCGCGCGCCTTGGCGACGTCGCGCTTGGGCACCGGCAAGGCCGAGTTGTAGAAGTAGTTCTTCGGCTGCACCCACTGGTTGCCGGCGATGTACTCGTTGTTGAACACCACCTTCACCAGGGTCTCGCGGTCGATGGCCGCCTCGATGGCTTCGCGCACGCGCGGGTCTTCGCCCAGCAGTTTGCCGCGCGGCCCGTTGTTGATGTTGTAGCGGATCACCTGGTAGCCCAGTTCCGGCACGCTGGCGATTTTCAGGCGGTTGTCCTTGCGCACTTCCGACAGCTCCGAGGGTGACATGCGCTCGATGATGTCCAGTTCGCCCGAGCGCAGCGCGGACATGCGCACCGTCGAGTCGGTGATGGGGGTGTACACCACGCGGTCATAGTGCACATTGGCCTTGTCCCAGTAGTCCTTGAACCGTTCGAACACGATGCGGCCCTGGGCCACGCGCTCGACGAAGCGGTAGGGCCCGGCGCAGACCGGCTTGGTGCCGAACTTGTCGCCCAGCTCCTTGCCCGCCTTGGGCGAGATCATCATGCCGGCGCGGTCGGTCAGCGCGGCGATCAGCGGCGTGGACGGCTCGGACAGATTGAGCCGCACGGTCAGGTTGTCCACCACGTCCACCGATTTGACGGCATTGATCTCGGCGCGGCGGAAGGAACCCTTGAGGTTGAGGTTGCGGTCGAAGTTGTAGCGTACCGCCTCGGCGTTGAAGGGCTCGCCGTCATGGAACTTGACGTTCGGCCGCAGCTTGATGACCACGGACAGGCCGTCCTTGGCCCAGGTGAAGCCGGTGGCCAGCATCGGCACGATCTTGATGTCGGGGGTGATGTCGAACAGCTTGTCGCAGACCGCGGCGAAGGTGAGCCGCACCGAGTAGGAGCGGCTGAGGGCCGGGTCCAGGCCGTCCGGATCGTCGTTCAGGCCGATGCGCAGGGTCGATTGCGCGCCAGCCCCCGTGCTGAGGAATGTGCCTGCCGCGATGGCGGTCAGAAACAGTTTTTTCCAGTTCATGATGAAGAACCCTTCCGAAATAGTTGGACTGCGGAAACTTCCATGAGCATTGCCATCCCTCGACGGTTGCAAGGTGCCTGCCTGTTGCCGCCTGCAATTATGTACCGGCAACCCGGCCTGTAGTTCACCCGGTGCTCCGATATTGCATTTGTTAAGAACATTTTATTCATGTGGTTCTGGTGGCTGCCACGCTGTTGTCGAAGCGCGCCTGCAGCCGCTGCAGGCGCTCGTCGCTGACCACGTCCAGGGCATCGCCCTGCCAGCGTGGCAACTCCTCGGCGCGGTGGCAGGCCACGGCGTGGCCATCGGCATCGGCGCGCAGTACCGGCGTTTCCAGGCTGCAACGCTCCACGGCATGCGGGCAGCGCGGATGGAAGTGGCAGCCGGAGGGCGGCGAGATGGGACTGGGCACATCGCCCTCGACCACCGCGCGCTGCACGCTGCGGCCGAACACCGGGACGGGGATAACGTCCAGCAGTGCCCGTGTGTAGGGGTGGCGCGGGTTGTCGAACAGTGCTGCAGTGGGCGCAGTCTCGACGATGCGTCCCAGGTACATGACGGCGACACGGTCGGTGATGTGGCGCACCACGGTCAGGTCGTGGGAGATGAACAGGTAGCTCAGCCCCAGGCGCTTCTGGATGTCTTCCAGCAGGTTGAGGATCTGCGCCTGCACCGATACGTCCAGCGCCGACACCGCCTCGTCGCAGACGATCAGGCCGGGTTCGGTGGCCAGCGCGCGCGCGATGCAGATGCGTTGGCGCTGGCCGCCGGAGAACTCATGCGGATAGCGTCGTGCATGGGCGGCTGGCAGGCCGACCATGGCCAGCAGTTCGCCGACGCGGCGTTCGACGTCGCGGCCGCTGGCGATGCCGTGGATGCGCAGCGGCTCGGCCAGGATGTCAGCCACGGTCATGCGCGGGTTGAGCGAGCTGTAGGGGTCCTGGAACACGATCTGGATGCGCCGGCGCTGCTTGCGCATCTGGCTGCCGGACAGGGCGGTGAGGTCGGTGCCGTCGAAGCTGATGCGCCCGGCCGTGGGCTCGATCAGGCGCAGCACCAGGCGTCCGGTGGTGGATTTGCCGCAGCCGCTTTCGCCGACCAGGCCGAGGGTTTCGCCGCGGCCGATCTCCAGGCTGATGCCATCGACGGCCCGCACTGCCCCCAGTGGACGGCCGAGGAAGCCGGTGATCGGAAAGTGCTTGGTCAGCTTCTCGACCTTGAGCAGGGGTTCGGTGCTCATGCGGCAGCCTCCAGCGGGGCGGCATGGCAGGCGCTGCCATGGGATGGGCCCACATCCTTCAGCACCGGATCGGTGCTGTCGCAGGGTGCGATGGCAAAGGGGCAGCGTGGACGGAAGGAGCAGCCTGCCGGCAAGGCGCGCAGGTCCGGCACCATGCCGTCGATGGCGACCAGCCGTCCGGCGCTGCGGCCGCCGCGGGGGATCGCGCCCAGCAGGCCGATGGTGTAGGGGTGCTCGGGGCGCTGGAACAGGCGTTCGGCCGGTGCGTGCTCGACGATGCGCCCGGCATACATCACTGCGACTTCGTCGGCCACTTCGGCGATCACGCCCAGGTTGTGCGAAATGAGGAGGATGGCCATGCCATGGCTTTGCTGCAGTTCGCGCAGCAGCTTGAGGATCTGTGCCTGGATGGTCACATCCAGCGCCGTGGTCGGCTCATCGGCGATCAGCAGGCGCGGCCGGCAGGCCAGCGCCATGGCGATCATGACGCGCTGGCGCATGCCCCCGGAGAGCTTGTGCGGGTATTCATGCACGCGCCGTTCCGGCGCCGGCATGCGCACTTCGCGCAGCAGCTGCACGGCGCGCTCCAGCGCCGCCTTCGGGCTGATGGTCTCGTGCGCGCGGATGGCCTCGGCGATCTGGTCACCCACGGTGAAGGCCGGATTGAGCGAACTCATCGGCTCCTGGAAGATCATGGCAATGTCGCCGCCGCGCAGGGTGCGCAACTCCTCCTGTGGCACTTTGGTCAGGTCACGCCCGTCGAAATTGACCGAGCCGGAGACGATGCGCCCCGGCGGCTGCGGGATGAGGCCGAGCAGGGCCATGGCCGTGACGCTCTTGCCGGAACCGGATTCGCCGACCAGGCCCAGGCATTTGCCCGCCGCGAGATCGAAACTCACGCCGCGCACGGCTGGGAAGCTGCCGTCATCGGTATTGAACTCGATGGCCAGGTCGCGCACCGACAGCAGCGGTGCAGCAGGACCTGAGCCAGGGGCGGCGGGGCGGGAGTCATTCATGACGCGTTCTGCTTCCTAGCCCTGTGCCATGGTGCCGCGGCCGTCGACCGCCACGGCGCCTTCACCGCGCTTTTTCACGATGAGCGGATTGACTTCGAGGTCGATGAGTGTCGGTCCC
>CAIPGJ010001031.1 GCA_903864555.1 uncultured Pseudomonadota bacterium
CGAAGCCTTCGAGGCGGCGGCGCAGGAAGCCCTGAAGATCATGGACGCCGATGGCCTGCGCACCGCCATCATCATGTCCCCGCCGCGGCCACGCGAGAACTTCGATGTGGAGAGCATTGCCGGCGTGGTGCGCAAGCACAGCCCGCGCATGGTGATGATGGGCGGCGGCGGCAGCCTGAACCCCATGCTGCAGGCAGCCGGGACAATGCCCGTTGTGTCGGAGGCCTATACCGAGCAGTTCCGGCAAACCGCCGAAGCCATCCTGGCCCAGGGTGCCAGGGGCTTTGGTGAAATCACCGCCCACCATCTTTCGCTGACGCCCTCGCACGGCTACGAATGGGTGCCACCGGACCATCCCTTGCTGCTCCTGCTGGCCGACATCGCAGCCAGCCATCAGGTGCCCATAGACCTGCACTTCGATCCGGTGCCCGAGGACGTGAACACGCCTTCCTTCCTGAACTCACCGCAGAATCCGGCGGTGTTGAAGGCCAATCTGCCGGGCTTCGAGCGCCTGCTGGCTCACAACCGCAAGGCCACTTTTGTCTGGGCGCATGCCGGTTCTGATCCGCTGGGCTATTTCACGCCGGCATTGGTGCGTGCCATGCTGGGGCGCCACGCCAACCTGATGTTGAGTGTGCGGCCGGTGAATCCGCGGCCGGGGTCCTTGCTGACCCCCAAGGGGCCGGCCGATCCGGACTGGATGGCCCTCTTGCGGGATTTTTCGGAGCGCTTCGTCCTGGGCACCGATACCTTCGTCGTGGCAGACAGTTACTCCGGAGTCGATGCGCCGCGGGTGCTGGCGCAACGCAGCGCCATCCAGCGCCAGGGCGTGCGCCGGCTGCTGTCGCTGTTGCCGCCGGATGTGGCGCGCCGGATCGCCATCGACAATGCGGAGCGTATCTACCGGCTGCGATAAACATGTCAACGGCAGAACCCAGTGGGGGCAGGATGGATCATTCCGATGGTCATGACTGCCTGCAGATATCATAGGGCGGTGGCCGATGTCCCCCCCGTAGTTGACATCAATCGAAAAAACACAAAGGAGGAGCAGACATGTCTGATGAACTGCCGCACGGCCAGCGTTTCAGTGCACTGCGTTTCAGCCAGCTCACACCCGAGCAGAAGGCGATCACGGACCGGATGGTCAGCGGACCTGCCAAGCGGGTGGCGGGGCCCTGGAATGCCTTCCTCAGGGACCCGGCCCTGGGCGAAATCCTGGAGCAGCTCAGCCGTTATGTGCGCTTCCAGACAATGTTCTCCGAGCAGTTGTATGAATTCGTAGTCGTGATTGCCGCGCGCCACCTCACCGCCCAGTATCCCTGGTCGGTGCACAAGCCGGCGGCCCTGCGCAGCGGCATCAGTGCGGCGGTGATCGACCAGATCGAGGCGGGCACGAGGCCCGACGGGCTCACCGATGAGCAGGCCGATGTCCACGATTTCTGCATCGAGCTGCTGCGCACGCGTGATGTCAGCGACAGCACCTATGCGCGCATGCTCGCCCGCTTTGGCGAGAAGGGCATCGTGCAGATCACGGTGCTGCTGGGCTACTACTGCCTCAACAGCCAGATCATGTTCGTGGACCGCATGCCGCCCAGCCAGGGCAGCGTTCCGCTGAAGCCCCTCGATTGAGATTGCAGAACAAGGGGGCTCATGTTCGTCACTGCGCACCCTTGTCGATCTCTTCGTCTGAGGAAACTTTCTGATTTCCTACTCTCTCTCGAACGTACCATCCGTAAGAAACAGCAAAGGAGTACCTGATGTCCACGATACGCATACTCACCCCCGGCGGCGGCGGCGTGCTGCAGGCGGCCGCCAGGGTGCCGCTGCTGGCCACGTTGAAGGGCGCCACGGTTGGCGTTATCGACAACTCGAAGAAGAATTTCGACCAGCTGGCCGAAGCCATGGCCACGGTGTTGAAGCGCGATTACGGTGCGGCCGATGTGTTGATCCGCAGGAAGCGCATGCCTTCGCTGCCGGCGCCGGACGAGGTCATCGCCGAGATGACTGCGCAGTGCGACCTGGTGATCACGGGCTCGGGCGACTGAGGCTCGTGCACGTCGTGGAGTGTCCACGACGCCACGCAGATGCGCGCAAGGAATGTCCCGGCCGTCACGGTGTGCTCGACGGCCTTCGAAAAACTCGGCCAGCTGCAGGCGAAATCCCTGGGTGACAAGGACCTGCCGCTGACGCTGGTGCCGCATCCCTTCGGCGCGCTGGTGCCGGACAAGGTGCGCGAGGCGGCGGCCAGGTGCATTGCCGACATCGAGCGCATCGTGCGCGGCGAGGGTGCCGGCAGTCAGGCAACGTCTGATGCGGCCGGGCCGGCGGAAGTCGAGATCGCCGACGACGCCGAGGCGATCAACAGCTTCTTCATCGACCACCAGTGGAGTGATGGGCTGCCCATGGTGCCGCCCACGCGTGCCCGTGTCGATCGCATGCTGAAATCCAACGGCCTTGATCCCAATCGGGTCATTGGCAAGATTGCGCCGGGCTTCGGCACGGCCACTGTCGAGCGCATCGCCGTGAATGCCGTGATGGCGGGCTGCCTGCCCGAGCATCTGCCGGTGCTGGTGGCCGCGGTGGAGGCGGTGATCTCGCCCGAACTCAACATCCAGGGCCTGCAGGCGACCACCAATCCGGTGGCAGTGTGGCTGATCGTCACGGGCCCCGCAGCGCGCCGCCTGGGAATGAATTCGGGACCGAACTGCCTGGGGCAGGGCAACCGCGCCAATGCCACGCTGGGGCGTGCATTGCATCTGGTATTGCAGAACATCGGCGGCTGCTTTCCGGGCGAAATGGATCGCGCCACCCAGGGCCAGCCGGGCAAGTACCTGTTCTGCTGCGCCGAGAGCGACAGCGACAATCCCTGGGAGCCGCTGCACGTGGAGCGTGGCTTTGCACCGGGGCAGAGCGCAGTCACCGTCGTTGGCGCCGAGGGGTCCATGAACCTGAACGCACACACCAAGGATGGCGCGCAGCTGGTGCAGGCCATGGCCTTGTCGATCAAGCGTCCCTGCGGCAATGATTACCGCTCGGGCGGCGAGCCCTGGTTCGTCATTTCCCCGGAGCATGCGCAGGTGCTGCACTTGGCCGGCTACTCCAAGGCCGAGGTGAAAAAACGCTTGTGGGAACTGTCGAAGACGCGCGCCGGCGACATGGCAGACGTGGACTTCCTGCATTCGGTGGATTGCCGCCGGCATGAACTGGGCGAGATCACCCGCGAGACGCTGCTGCCCATCGCGGTGTCGCCGGAGGCGATCCACATCATCGTGGCGGGTGGGCCCGGCACGCACTCCACTTTCGTGCCCAGCTTCGGCAATACGAAGTCGGTGACGCGGTTGATCGCGGAGTAGCCTGAGCCGGAGTCTGGTGAGCACGAGTCAGAACAGGCTGCGCCGCGGCAGGTTTCAGCGGCGGCGCAGCGAGCGCCAGTTTTTCGGCAGGCGGATTTTCTTCGCCACCGGATAGCCCAGCGGGCCGTTGCCGGAGAACATGTAGGCGCTGTTGCGCCCGGTGTCGCCGGTCACCAGCACCATGTAGTCCTCGGCGTCCCAGACGATGGGCACCAGGCGCTCCGGGTCGTCGGACTCGTGGTACACGCGCGGCAGCCGTCCCACGCGCACACCCTTGCTCAGTTCCCAGTTGCGCTTGCCACGCCAGTCGCGCTGGCTGCGTTCCAGGTGCCCTGCCGGTACGCGCGCCTGTTCGTGGAGCGCGCGCTTGAAATCCTGACGGGACCAGCCGCCACTGGCCACCACCTCGGCCAGCACCGGGGAAAGCATGACGCAGGGCCGTAGCGTGCCGGCCATCTCCTCGGCCGAGAAGCTCACCTGCCAGGGATGCTGCTTGACCATGGCGTCGGCGAGGTAGGGCATGATGGCCTGCGGCGTGGAACCGGAGACACCGGAGATATGGTTGCCGCCGGTGAAGCGGGCGATGGTCACCACGTTGTCCCCGGCTTCGAAGCCCATGTCCACACTGTGCGGTGTCCAGCCCAACCTCGCCGTGACTTCCTCGTTCTCGGCGACTACCACGCGCCAGGTGTTGCCGAAGGTGGCCTTGTCGTTGCCGTGCGGCAGAAAGCCGGCGACATTGCGCAGGTAGAGCCGGAAGAAGCGGCCGACACTGGTGTTGGCACGAAAGCCGTCGCGCATCACGCCCTGGGTGTAATTGAATTCCAGCTCGCGGATGATGGGGCCGTTGAGGATGATCAGGGTCTCCGCCCCCGGGGTGTTGCCGCTGTGCTCTACGCCATAGTAGGGATCGGCCATGGCTTCGGCGATGGCGACCAGCACCGGCATGTATTCGGGCCGGCAGCCTGCCATCACGCCATTGACGGCAACGCTCCAGACCGTGGCCGGACGGCTGTCCGGGAGCAGGATGCCCAGCACTTCTGCGGCATCGCGGTCGGTGTGGCGCAGGAATGCATCGATCTTCTCGCGCGTGGGCGGCACGATGGGCAGGCCGTCGGAGAGCTGCTGATCGTAGAAATACTCGTTGATGTCTTCCCAGGTGCCGGTGCGGATGATGTCCAGGCGCGCCGGTTCCTGTTGCAGCGTCACCGCCTGATCCGGCGCCTTGAGCAGGTTCCCGATGACCCGGTCGAGCGTGATATCCAGGATGTTCCCGCGCAGTGCGGCATCGCTTTGCACGCTGGGATGGCCCACCACACGCGCGGTGGCGAGGCCGGGCATGCCCAGGCCCATCGAGGCGGCGCGGGCCAGGGCCATGAACTCCTCGCCCACCAGGGTGGAGGAGGGAATGCCGGCCGCTTCACACGCTGCACTCGCCCGCAACACGGCGGGCGTGCAGCTGCCTCAACAGCCCATCCCGGAGATCACCGCGTCGATCTTCAGGTCGCGGATTCTTCCGGGGAGGCTCGCCAGGAC
>CAIPGJ010001032.1 GCA_903864555.1 uncultured Pseudomonadota bacterium
GCACCCGTTGCCCCTTCCCGGCCGGCAGGCTGAATAGCGCAATGGCAGCCAGCACCGCCACCACACTGTCGGAGAGCCCGGCCAGCGGGCGGATGCCGGCGATGCTGATGCCGGCGAGCACCGGGCCGAACACCCACAGCATGGCGGCCATGGCAAACACCACCAGGGTCAGGCGTGCGCCGCGCTCGAGCGGGCCGAGTTGCGCCAGTTCGGCAGTCACCCAGCGCCGCCCGCCTTCGATGGGTGGCAGCCCATGGCGGAACAGCCAGCGCGTGAGTAGCCACCAGACCAGTGGCAGGAACAGCAACACGAACGGGGCGGCTATCAGCAGCCAGGTGGTGAAGGTGATGGTCTCGCCCCAGGTCTGGGCGATGTAGCGCACCACAATGCCGTTGGGTGGCGAACCGACAATGGTGCCCAGGCCACCGATCGAGGCGGCGTAGGCCACCCCCAGCAGCAAGGCAGTGGCAAAGGCGCGCACATCGGTGGCGGTGGCAGGAATGCCCTGCCGGCCCAGCCCCGCGCCGGTGCGCTGGCGCAGCACCAGGTCGATCACCGAGAGCGCAATCGGCAGCATGAGCGCCGCGGTGGCGGTATTGGATACCCACATGCTGATGAAGGCGGTGGCGCCCATGATGCCGGCGATCATGGCGTTGGGACGCGTGCCCACCCAGCGCAGGGTGTGGAAGGCCATGCGGCGGTCCAGTCCCCAGCGTTGCAGCGCGCCGGCCAGCACGAAGCCGCCGAAGAACAGCCAGATCACCTCCGAGCCGTAGGGGGCGGCGGCCTGCGCGGCCGTGGCGATTCCCAGCAGCGGAAAGGCCGCCAGCGGCAGCAGTGCCGTGGCTGCCAGCGGCAGCGCCTCGGTGAGCCACCAGGTGGCCATCCACACCATCATGGCCAGCGTGGCGCGCCCGGCCTGGGTGAAAGTGACTTCGCTGCCCGCGCTGGCGTAGGTTTCGGGGAGCAGCGCATAGCACAGGACTGCCGCCAGCGGTCCGGCGGCCAGTCCCACAGCCCTGGCCGTGGGGATGCCGAAATTCATGTGCGCATAGATGCCCGAAGCTGATGATCAGGCCGGAACGACCGGCATGATGGGAGCCCTGTCATTCGCCCTTGATGTTGTTGGCACGCGCCAGATCGGTCCACTTCTTCACTTCAGACTCGACGAAGGCGGCCAGTTCGGCCGGGCTGCTCGCCACCACATCCGAGCCTTGCTGTTCCAGCGACGCCTTGATCGCCGGGCGGAAGAAAATTTCGCGTGTCGCCGCGCTCATGCGGTTCAGGATGGGCGCGGGCGTGCCACGCGGCGCGAAAAAGGCAAGCCAGGCCACGCCTTCGAAGCCTTTCACCGCCGTCGCATCCAGGGTGGGCAGATCCGGAAAGAGGGCCGAGCGGGTGCGCCCGGTCACGGCAATGCCGCGCAACTTGCCGGCCTGCATCAGCGGCACGGCCGGGGTGATGTCGACGATGGACAGTTTCAGGTGCCCGCCGACCATGTCGGCCATGGCAGGTGCCGCCCCCTTGTAGGGCACCATGGTCATCTTCACGCCCAGGCGCGAGGCCAGCAGTTCCGCGGCAAAGCGTCCCGACGACGTGGGGCCGGCCGTGCCGTAGGTGGTGCCCGGGTTGGCCTTCAGGTAGGCAATCAGTTTGGGCACCGTGTCCGCCTCGAAGGACGGGTGGGCGACGATCACGTTCGGGATGGTGGTGAGCAGCGAGATGTGACCGAAGTCCTTCACCGGGTCATAGGGCAGGTTGCTCATCACCGCCGCGTTGACGGCGTGGCTGGCTGATGAACCCACCAGCAGGGTGTGGCCGTCGGGGGTGGCGCGCGCCACCATGTCCGATCCGGTCACGCCACTGGCACCGGGGCGGTTTTCCGCGATCACCGGCTGATTGAACAGGCGGGTCATGTTGTCGGCGAGGACACGTGCCTGGATGTCGGTGGCACCACCGGGTGCGTAGGGAATGACAATGCGCACCGGCTTGGAAGGGTAGTCCTGTGCCCAGCTCGCGCCGCCCGGCGCCATTGCCGTGAGAAGCAGGGCGAGGGCGGGTATGGCGCGGCGCATGGCGGGCCTCGCGGGCAGAGTGAGCATGATTCCTCCTGTCGAATGATTCAGGGTTCGTGATGTCATGGCAGAGTGTTGAGGCACAGTGTTGCGCGGCATGGTCGGCGCATGGGACAAGCCGACCTCACCAAGAACCTTCTAATCGTGGCGCACCCCAATGTACACGTTCCCGTCAATCCCGCAGCACCCGCAGGTGCTCCGCGGCCACGCCGAGAATGACTGCGGCGCCCGGCACAAACTCCGCTTCGCCGGCGAGATGGGGACGGTCCACGGTGAACGGGCCAGCCGCGGTCTGCACCGAGTAACGCACCGATTCGCCGAGAAACTCGCGCGTGGCCACGGTGCCGGGTAGGGACAGGCCACTGCCCTGCATCGCCTGTTCTGGGCTGGCTGTGGTGAACAGACGCGCGGCATGCGGCCGGAAGGCCAGTTCCACCGCGCCCCGTTGTGGCATGCCGGCGCTGCGTGGCAGGGTCTGTCGTGATACCTGTGGGGCAGTGAAGGCCACCTGCGCATCGCCTTGCGGTTCTATCGTGCCTGGGAGCAGGTTGATGGTGCCGACAAACTCGGCGACGAAGCGGTTGGCCGGCTGGTCGAACAATTCGGTGGGCGTGCCCACCTGCTGGATCACGCCCTGGTCCATCACGGCAATGCGGTCGGAGGTGGTGAGCGCCTCCTCCTGGTCATGCGTGACGAAGATGGTGGTGATGCCCAGCTTTCTTTGCAGCGAGGTCAGTTCGCGGCGCATGTGCACGCGCAGCCGGGCATCCAGATTCGACAGCGGCTCATCGAGCAGCAGCACCTTGGGCTCGATGGCGATGGTGCGCGCCAGCGCCACGCGCTGCTGCTGCCCGCCGGAGAGCTGGTTGGGCCGGCGCGCGGCGAATTCGCCCAGGCCGACCAGATCGAGTGCGGCCTGGGTGCGCCGGCGCACCTCATCGCGCGACAGGCGCCGTTCCTCCAGCCCGAAGGCGACGTTCTGCGCCACCGTCATGTGCGGCCACAGCGCATAGCTCTGGAACACCATGCCGACATCGCGCTTCCA
>CAIPGJ010001033.1 GCA_903864555.1 uncultured Pseudomonadota bacterium
GCTGGCAGCATCGACGGGATTTGAAAAACACAACAGAGCCACCCGCAAGGCGGCGTTTCTGGCACGTATGGAAACGCTGGTGCCGTGGGCTGAGTTCTGTGCGTTGATCGAACCGCACTACCCCAAAGTCGGTGGTGGTCGCCCGCCCAGAGGCATGGAGCGGATGCTGCGGATGTACCTGATTGCCAACTGGTTCAACCTGGCCGATGAAGCCTGCGAGGAAGCGTTGTATGACGTGCCCGCATTTCGCGACTTCTGCCAGATTGACCTTGGACGGAAGCATGTGCCGGACGCCACCACGTTGCGTCAGTTCCGTCATTTGCTCGAAGAGCCGCCCGCCCACGATGGCGCATTCAAGGCCGGCAGCACCGAGCGAGATTTGAAGCTGATTTCCTGCCTTCCAATGCGGAGAAGGATGACCCAGGAAATCTCGCAGCAAGCGCCACAACTATCGACTGAAATTTCTGCCCTGCAGGGTATGGCGACTTAAAGGCCCGGGTGGAGATTGGTCGATCACACCGTCGATCAAACCTCAGCCCGCCGGTTTGGCGATGATCTTGAACACCCGCTGCAACTGCTCGTAGTCGGTCTTCAGGCGGGCGGCGAATTCCTGCTGCGTTGCGGGCCACGGTTCCACACCCTGGTCGGCCATCTGCTTGGCCAGTTCGGGCTTCTTCAGGAACTTTTCGATCTCGCTGTGGAGGCGATCGACCACGGGCCTGGGCGTGCCGACGGGCGCGAAGGCGCCGATCCAGGCATTGATGTCGTAGCCGGGCAACCCGGATTCGGCGATGGTGGGCACACTGGGCAGCAGGGTGGAGCGACGCGCCGAGGTGACGCCCAGCACCGGCAGCTTGCCCGCCTGGATCTGCCCCAGCACCGCGCCGATGGTGGACACGGCGGACTGCGTTTCATTCGCCAGCAGCGCGGTGGTCATCTGCGCGCCGCCCTTGTAGGGCACATGGATGAGCTGGATGCCGGCCATGGAGGCGAACAACGCCATCTGCACATGCAGGTTGCCGCCTTCGCCGTTGGAGGCATAGGTGATCTGACCCGGGCGGGACTTGGCCAGTGCGATGAACTCCTTCACCGTTTTCGCCGGCGTGTTGGGGGACACGATGAGCGCGCTGGGCTGCGCCGCCAGCAGCGCGATGGGCTCGAAGTCCTTGAGCGTGTCATAGGGCAGCTTGGTGTTGACGAAGGCGTTGGACAGATGCGAGGTCGAATGCACCATCAGCGTGTAGCCATCGGGGGCGGCCTTGGCCACCGCATCGGCACCGATGGCACCGGAAGCTCCGCCCCGGTTGTCCACCAGGAACTGCTGGCGCAGGCTGTCGGACAGATCCTTCGCCAGGAAGCGCGCGACGATGTCATTGCTGCCGCCCGGCGGGAAGGGCACGATGAGGCGCACCGCCTTGTTCGGGTAATTGCCCTGGGCCAGCGTGGCACCGGCGGCGCCGGCTCCCAGCACTGCCATCAGCAAATAAAGGCCCTGCTTCATCCTGTTCGACAGCTGTTTCATCGTGTTCTCCTGAAAAATTCCGTTCGCCGCATGTACCGGTTCGGCACACAACAGTGCTAACTGCCCGTCCCCGCCGCATGTCCCTCGGCCACCGCAAAATGCGTCGGCCGCGCCACCTTGCAATCGCCCACCAGTTGCACCGGCACGCCGGCCGCCTTGATCGGTGCCAGCAGCTCCAGGTTGGGCCGGCGCGGCGTCGAGTAGGCGAGGAAGGCCACGTTCTCCACCACGCCACCCGGTCCACCGTAGAGATGGGTGTACTCCAGGCAGGCCTCGTTCTCGAAACGGTCGGTCCAGCGCGGCTCGACCAGGCAGAGGTAGCGGATCTTCTTCTGGTGGAAGCGCCTGAGGATGCTCTGACGCGTCACGAGCGCCGTGTCCTCGGCGATGCGCTCGCGCGAGGTGAGCACCACCACGTCGTCGAAGATCGCATGCAGCAGTTCGGCAGCGGCATAGGTGCCCTCGGTCTGGTCCATGTCATGGATCACCGCGGTGCCCGATTGCCGTTCCTTGCGGTCGATGAGCGGGCGGATGGCCTCGCGCAGGTCCTGCACCACACCCTCTTCACGCAGGTTGGCGGGCAGCCAGTCCGGCCACACCATGCTGGCGCCGGTGGCGAGGATGACGCTGTCGGGTTTGCAGGCGAGGATGGCCGCAGCATCGGCCTTCACACCCAGTTCGAAGCGCGCGCCATATTGCTGGGCACGGGCGAACTGGTAATCGGGGATGCTGGCGATGGATTCGCTCGATGGCAGCAGGCTGTGCAGGCGCGCGCTGCCACCCGCTTCGGCCGAAGCACCGAACACGGTGACCTCGTGCCCGCGTGCCGCGGCGGTCCATGCCGCTTCCAGTCCGGCCACGCCCGCCCCCA
>CAIPGJ010001034.1 GCA_903864555.1 uncultured Pseudomonadota bacterium
CTGGCTGAACCCTGGCAGGCGACCTCGGCGCTGAATTACTTCATCACGCGTGCCGCCACCATCTACGGTGGCACCAGCGAAGTCCAGCGCAACGTCGTGGCCAAGGCCATCCTCGGCCTGTAGTCGATTCCGGGCACCTCAGCGTTTCGACGGAGCGGACCTGCGCATGTGCAGGTCCGCCTGGTCCTGATCCGGAAAGCTTTCTAGCGGATGCCGCAGGCGGCGCGGTCGGCGTTGCTCATCACCGGTTTGTATTCGCAGGGCGGCAACGGCGTTGCCACGGGGCGCGCTGCGGGCGCCGCATTCGGGTTATTGGGCGCAGCAGCAACGGGTCGCGGTTCCACGAAGACCGGACGAGACTCCTTGAGCTGGCGGCAGGCTGCGATTTCCGCATCGGTCATCACCGGCTTGAAGTCGCACACCACCGCAGGTGCGCGCACCGCTGTCGGCCCAGCGGCCGATGGCGTGGCTTCGGTGGGAGCAGGCTTGCGCGGCGCACGCGGCCGGGCTTCCTGTGAGGTGGCACCGGGATCCGCGCGTGGCGTCGGCACTGCGGCGGTCGCCGACGGGGCGGCTGCAGGTTTGTCCTGGATCGCGGGCCTCCCGGCCGGGGCGCTGGTGGTTGCATTGTCAGCACCTTGGCCGGCCGTGGGCGGCACTGGTCCGGCCGTACCGCCGCGCGTGAGGACAAAGGGAAAGCTGCGCTCGGCCACGCCGGCGGCGATACCCACTTCAATGCGTGTGACCGGCGCCTTGAACTTGATCGCCAGGTCCATGTCGATCGTCTTGGCATCGCCAGGCAATTGCCGGGACTCGATATCCACCGGTTTGCCATCCGCCAGGCCGCGCACGCCCAGCAGGTTGGCGCTGGTGCCGCGGAAGTGCAGGACGGCGTCCGCACCCTTGAGTGATTTCAGGGTGACGGTTGAGGTGTGCACCGTGCGGTCCTTGCCGGCATCGGCAGCCTCGAAGGTCTCGGTCCTGATCTCGGCCGGGATGAAGACGCGCAGGTCGCCTTCGATCCTGCTCAGGCTGCTCTCGTTCAGTCCCCGCTCGATATTGACGGTGCGCGTGCCTTCGAAGCGCGGCACGGGTTTGGCTTCCGGGCTCAGGCGTGCCCGGCGGAAGAAGGGATCCTTTTCGAAGGTGTTGGCAGGATCGTAGTAGTTCTTGCCCGCTCCATCCAGGACACGTGTCACGGTGATTTCCGGTGGCATTCCCGCTTCCACGCCCTTGATCTGGGGCAGATGGACCTTGAGCCAGAAACTGCTGGGGAAGAACGAGGACAACTCGAGGATGGCCGGACCGGCACGCACCGTGTTTGGCTTGTCATAAGCGGAGAGGGCAGCACCCGCGAGCGCATCGAAATCCGGTGCCGGGCCTGAGGCGACCGCGGGCGGCGCAGCGGGCGGCGCGGCTGGTGCCGGAGCAGGAGATGGCCTGGGGGCAGGGTTGGTCTTCATGTCCGCCTTCATCATGTCCTGCATGCCGCCGGTCAGTTCCTTCTGCATATAGGGCATGGCGACATACTTCATGAAGGCGGCACCGGCACCCACCATCACCGCCAGGCCGAGCACGGAGACCAGCAGGGCCTTGGCGAAACGGGACGGGCCGTTCTGTACCAC
>CAIPGJ010001035.1 GCA_903864555.1 uncultured Pseudomonadota bacterium
GGCCTGCCAAGCCTGCTGCCAATGCCGTCCCCGGAAATTGACGAAGAACCTTTGACAAGGGGGTAAACCTTGCCGCCCCTGGTAATCGATGCAAAACCTTTTTCAACAAGCTCAGCGTAGCCCCCTGCCGCCTCACTGGGCGGCCTCCGGTTCAGGCAGCCGGACGTGGCACCGATTGCCAGTGTACATTCACCCATCCCATAGCCGTCTTCACCCACACATTGGTGAAGCGCAGGTCGAGGTTGCGCGTGGGCAGTTCGATCAGCACATCCCCCGAGGCGATCGCGCAGTCGCCATACACGCGCACCTTGACGTTGCTGAACTTGAAGCCCTTGTAGGAAGACTTGCCGCTGGTAAGACCGTCGATGTAGCTGCGCTTGGTGTCCAGGCGCCCCGAGCTGTGGATGTAGACCAGGTCATCGGCGAACAGCTTTTCCATGGCCGGGCCGTCGGCTTTCAGAATGGCCTGGGTGCGTTGTTCTTCCATTTTCAGGATATCGTCGACTGTGCTCATGCTGCCTCCTTGGTGGGTGTTGCGTGTGATTGTCTTTTTGTTCTTGCGTTGCTCGTGAGAGCAAAGCTCGCTCAATCATGCGCGAGCTTGAGTCCCGCGCGTGGCCAGTCCATGCGCGCCAGCTGCCCCTTCCCCGACAACGTCAGCCAGGCCTGCCTCATGTCCGGGCCACCGAAGCAGATGTTGGTGGTGTAGTGATCGCCGGTGGCAATGAACTCCGCGCCGCTGCCATCGGGGGCGCAGACGCTGATGCCGCCCAGTTCCAGGGTGGCGACACAAACAAAGCCGTTGGCCTCCACCGCGAGTGAATCGAAGCGCGCATAACGGGTGGGAGTGAATACCAGGCGGCCGCCATGCGGTGCCGTGATGGCTTCACGCGAGGGCGCCAGTTGCCCCGGCGCGGCAATCTCCCAGGACCACAGGCGCGCGGTTTCGGTTTCGGCCACGTACAGGGTGCGGCCATCCGGTGACAGGCCCACGCCATTCGGCCGTGAAATGGGGAAGATGACTTCGCGGATCAGCGAGCCATCGGTCCTGGCGTAGCAGACGCGGCCGATGTCGGTGTCACGCGCGCGCGTCTTGCCGAGGTCGGTGAACCAGAAGCCGCCATGGGCGTCGAACACCAGGTCATTGGGCCCGTTGAGGCGGCGTCCGTCGACCTGGTCGTAGAGCAGCTCGAAGCGCCCGGTGTCGGGATCGACCCGCTCGATGCGTCCGGTGCGATAGTCGGCCGGCGTGCCCACCGGGGCCTGGCTGCCGCGTCTATCGCCCCAGGCAAAGCCGCCGTTGTTGCAGACGTAGATGTGGCCATCCGGACCGAGCGCGGCGCCATTCGGCCCGCCGCCCAGCGTGGCGATGATGTGCTTGCGACCATCGGGCATGACGCGGGTGAGCGTGCCGCGGCGGATTTCCACCAGCACGATGCTGCCATCGGGCATCCACACCGGGCCTTCGGGAAACCACAGATCATCGGCCACCACCTGCATGGGCGAGGGCGCCACGGCAAAGTCAGGCTGTATCATGATGTGATCATTTCCAAATGATGCTCCTCTTCATCATTAGGCTTACGTCCTGATTATTATCAGACCATAACCACGGTCTCAGGCTTCGTCGCCGTCTTCCACAGGAACAGGCCGACCACGGGTGCCGAGCAGGGTCACCGGCACCGTGGCCACCGTTTGCATGGCGCCCATGGCCCCCATGAGACCGGCACTGCCGAAGTCCTCGCCATCGAAGGCCTTGTCGCCGCCTGCATCGGCCACGCCGCTGGCGGCCACGGCGGCAAAGTCGAACAGCGTGCGATCCAGCAGGTGCGAGGCATTGACGCGCTGCAGGCTGTTGAAGATGGTTTCCACCCGGCCGGGGAAGTGCTTCTCCCAGTCGTGCAGCATGGCCTTCAGCTGCTTGCGTTGCAGGTTGTCCTGGGAGCCGCACAGGTCGCAGGGGATGATGGGAAATCCGCGCAACCCGGCATAGGCCTCGAGGTCACGCTCGCGCACATAGGCGAGTGGCCGTATCACCACGTTCCTGCCGTCGTCGGAGGCCAGTTTGGGCGGCATCGACTTCAGGTGCCCGGCAAAGAACAGGTTCAGGAAGAAGGTCTCGAGGATGTCATCGCGGTGGTGGCCCAGGGCGATCTTGTTGGCGCCCAGTTCCCCGGCCATGCGGTAGAGCGCGCCACGGCGCATGCGCGAGCACAGCGAGCACATGGTCTTGCCTTCGGGGATGACGCGCTTGACCACCGAATAGGTGTCCTGGTACTCGATGTGGAAGGGCACGCCGATCGAACGCAGGTAGTCAGGCAGCACCGTCTTCGGAAAGCCCGGATGGCCCTGGTCGAGGTTCACCGCCACCACATCGAAATGGATGGGCGCGCGCTCGCGCAGCTTGAGCAGCACATCGAGCAGGCCGTAGCTGTCCTTGCCGCCGGAGAGGCAGACCATGACCTTGTCGCCATCGGCAATCATGCCGAAGTCGCCGATGGCCTGGCCGGCCAGGCGGCATAGACGCCGGTCGAGCTTATTGGCTTCCAGGCGCTGCTTTTCGAGGGCTTTGTGGTCCGGGGCGTTCATGGCCGCCATTATCCCCCACCCGGGGCATCCGGCGCCCCCCGAATGAGGAAAGGCCCGGGTCGGCTCAGGCCCGGGTCGGCTCAGGCGTCGGCGTCGGCGCCTTCAGGCCGATGAAATAGAAGGACGCCAGCGCCAGCAACTCCACCGTGGCGATGATCACGGCCATGGGCAGCGCCGATTGCGCAGGGAAGGCACTGACCACGGCGCTGGTGACACCGGCGATGGCAAAGGAAATCGAACCGATCAGGGCCGAGGCGGTGCCGGCGCGGTCACCGAAGGGCGCCATGCCGAGAGCCGTGGCGTTCGGGTTGATCAGGCCATTGGTGGCGATGCAGAAGAACAGCGGCACCAGCAGCGCAGCAAAGGCCGCGGTGCCCAGGCTGGCGGGCAGCAGCGCTGCCGCCACCAGGCATAGCCCGGACACCGCCGACACCAGCACGGCACGGCCGGCCACGCGCTCCGGCCTACTGCTGCGAAGCAGCCGCACATTGAGCTGCGATGCGGCAATCAGGCCCAGTGCATTGGCGCCAAACAGCCAGCCGAAATGCTCCGCCGGCACGCCGAACAGCACAATGAACACGAAGGGCGAGCCGGCGATGTAGGCAAACATGCCGGCCGCGGCAAAGCCGCGCGTCAGCGTGAAACCGATGAAACGCCGGTGCACCAGGATGCCGGCAAAACCGCGCAGCCAGGACGCGATGCCGGTAGGCCCGCGCGTGTGGGCCGGTCGCGTCTCGGGCAGCCACAGCAGCACCACGACGAACAGCGCCGCGCCGTAGAGCGTCAGAAACCAGAACACCGAGCGCCAGCCCAACCAGGCCAGCAACTGCCCGCCCACCAGCGGCGCCAGGATCGGCGCCACGCCCAGTACCAGCATCATGCGCGAGATCATGCGCGCGCCATCCTGCGGCGGAAAACTGTCGCGGATCACCGCCAGTGAAATCACCATCCCGGCGCAGGCGCCCACCGCCTGCACAAAGCGCAACACCGTGAGCATGCCCACCGAAGTGGCCAGGGCGCAGCCGGCCGAAGCCAGCACGTAGAGCAACAGCCCGATCAGCATCAGCGGGCGACGGCCGTAACGGTCCGACAACGGTCCATGGAACAACTGGCCCAGCGCCACACCGATGAAGAAGGACGACAGCGTGAGCTGCACCCGCGACGCTTCGACACCCAGCGAATCGGCCAGTGTCGGCAGCGAAGGCAAGTACATGTCCACCGCCAGCGGCATGATGGCCGTCATGGCGCCCAGGATGAGGGCGAGGCGCGCGGGCTTGAGTGCGGGGGGTGAGGCGGGCATGAAGCGGACTATGGTGCCATCCGCGGTCGATGCCGGCGGGAGCCTTGCCCTGGATCACCCCTGGTCAAATGGCACCCGCCACATTACCTGGAACCTTCCGCGTTCCAGCGGCACCTGTCACTGACGCCATTCCTCTCCGGGCATAATCCGACGCATGTACTCATCAAACAGGGGTACGGTAAAGGCTGTGTCACCGTGATTGGGGCTCCAGATCATTCCTTTGGCTATCAGCTGGTTTCTGGTGGGACCCAGTGAAGTCACTTTGCGATCAAGGCGATCTGCAATGTCGCCCGACCGATGTGGTCCAGGCCCGAGATCAGCCATGGCACGAAGGTATTTTCTTTCGGCCGGGGTCAATCGATCGAATCGCACACGAAAAAAACTCTCATCCAGGGCTGCGATGGTGAGGTCGGAAGCGGCCTCGATGTCGATCCGCGTGATCGGGGAGGCGCGCGCCGTATCCCAGGCGTGCTTTCCCCATTCCTGCAGGAAATAGGGATAGCCCCTGGTTTCCTCGACAATGCGCTTGACGGCATCATCGGCAAATACCACCCCCTGATCGCCAGCCGGTTTGGTGATCGCCAGCCGGGCCGCGTCTTCCGGCAAAGGCCCCACTTCTGGAAAATCAAACAGGCGTTCAGCGTAGGACTTCGCCTCTCCCATGCGCCCGCGTAATTGCGGCAGTCCCGCGCCAACCAGAGTGATGGGCAGGCGTCGCTGGGCGCAACGATGCAAGGACGTAATCAAAGCCGCCAGTTCATGTTCCTTCACATACTGCAGTTCGTCAATGAACAGCACCAGTGCCGTCGATGCACTCTGGGCGGCCAGCCCGACGGTTTCAAGCAAAGCCTGCAGATCGTGCTCGAGGTCTCCGTTGTCTGCAAGTCCGGCCTCCGGATCCAGATCAATGCCGACTTCGATATCTGCATATTTGATTTTCAAGGCACGGGCAAATCCGGCCAATGCCCTCAACGAGCGCGTGGCAAGTTCCTTCGCCTTGTCGTTCTTGCTCAAACGCAGCAAAGCCTGGCGGAGCTGCGGAGCAAGCAAGGCAGGCAGGGATCTTCCCTCGGGTGCTTCAATACGAACCGTATGAACGCCTGCGGCTTCGGCATCATCACGCATGCGATCAAGGAGAACCGTCTTTCCGACGCCCCTCAGTCCGACCATGAGAATGCTCTTGGTTGGCAGGCCACGCCGGACACGCTCTATTGCGATGCGAACCCGTTCGCGTAAATCATTGCGGCCGGCCAGTTCAGGCGGTGGGGTGCCTGCCCCTGGTGCGTAGGGATTGGTGACCGGATCCATGAAGTCATTTTATGTGTAAATTAGCGATATTACAAATATATTATAAATTGGCTAATATCCGTATAATTCCTCCTGACAGCCTTGGATGATCGACAAATCCTGCTTAGGGCGGCTCGCTGGGCTGTCTTTCTGATGCTGGCACACCACACTCAATCCCGCCCCCCTGGCACCACAATAAAGCCCTCGGCACCATCGCCATAAGCCCTGATCTCCCCTTGGAGGCAAGCCCGCGCCGCCAGTGCGCACAGCGCGGCATCCACCCAGTCGATGTGGGTCAGGGGCGCCAGGTCGATGCCGGCCTGTGCCAGCAAGCGCCTGCGGATGACACCCTTGTTGCGGGCAGACACTCGTTCACCGGCCAGCACGCAGGCAATGGCCTGCGGGAAGGTTTCGAAGCACATCGGCCCGCGCACGGCACTGGTGTGTCCATCGAACAGGCGATGGGATTTTTCCAGTTCCGCAAACAGCGCTTCGCCCCGGAGCATCCAGCCGTAGTAATTGCGGGGATGGGCGATGGCCACCTCACGCCGGGGTGACGCAAAACACGAGATGTCCGCTTGCATCAGGGCGCGCTCGGCCAGGCGCGAGCTTCCCGTTGCACTCCAGCGGCAGGGTGCATCCACACCCACCGCCTGCGCACCCAGTGCGCGGCACCAGTCGGCGATCTCGCAGGGATCAGGGGATGCGAGCTGGTCCGCCATGGCCAGGCCACGCAATGCGACGGCGTGAAAGCCCTTGCGCTCCCCGCCCACATCGATGCCGACCGCAATGCGCTCCATCAGCGGGGATCGGTGACAGGCAAGGCTATGGCTATGGCTATGGCTATGGCAACGGCTCGGCCGGGTGCCCTGCCGCGCCGATACCCTAGCGCAGGTCCGACACCAGCGAGATCAGCGTCTCGGCGCCGATCTGCACGCGCGCGGTGTAGTTGGCGTGGTCGCAGCCCAGGGTGGCGCCCTGGCCGGCCTTCAGCGCAGCGATCTGCTCCGGGCTGAACTCGAAGCGCAGGAAGTGCACGGCCGAGGTCTTCTCGGCGTTTTCACGGGGAAGGTCCTCGTCGGCGATGGCGTAGCTGCGCTGCTGGCCCTCGCCGACGGGCACTTCGACATAGACGCGGTCCTCGACGTTGATCAGGCGCCCCAGCTCGCGCTTGCGCTCCTCGGTGTCGGGGTACTCGATCATCATGGTGGCCTTCCAGTTGCTGCCACCAGGCACCAGGTGCTTGTAGACCTCGATTTCGCCCTGGATCCCCGCTTCCTCGAAGATGCGCTCGATGCGCAGCATCTCCTGGATCTGGTAGCGGATGGTGCGCTCGGACTCGAACTGCAGCGACATGTTGCCGCCCAGCTCCACCGAACGCAGCCGGCGGTGCGCCACCAGGCTGGGCTTCTCGGTCTTGCGCCACTTGGAGTAGGCCTCCAGGGTCATCAGGTTTTCGGGGGCGATATGGCCGGTGATCTGCATCATGTTGGCTCCTTGGAGCCCCTGACCGCTTCCGTCAGGGGCGTCTTATGGTGGGGAGGGCGAGGGAAACATCCCCTCGCGACTGTCTGGCGCCCTTGCTAAAGTCCGTAGGCTTTGCGCACCAGGCTGATGGGGTGCTGCAATTCCGGGTTGCCCAGCTGGTTGTTGTCGATGCCCTGGGCGATGTGGTGGCCGCCCAGCGGGCAGTCCGAGCTGATGTAGTCGGGCTTGCCACCATCCTTCATGGCCGCCATGGCCTTGAACACCGGCTTGCCGATCTTCATGGCCTGCTGGTGAA
>CAIPGJ010001036.1 GCA_903864555.1 uncultured Pseudomonadota bacterium
ATACTTGATACAGAGCATGACAGTTGGACCGCGCTGACCCACGGAGGTACAAGCCTGTATCTGAGGGCAGGCCTGCAACTGGTGAGCCGGCGCGGGGCTGCAACTGCAGATGAAGTCGCCCGCTTCGATCAAGCTGTGGAACTGCTGGCGCAGGAACTGGGGGCTGTCGTCGGACATTCCGCCCAGCCGGCACAAGCCATTGCCAGGGATCTTGATCGCTTCTGTGGCGAAGTGGATATCCAGATTGCCATCAATGTCGTTTCCGGTGGCAAACCGTTCACCGGCCCTTCTTTACGTGATTTCGCAACAGCACGCGGCTTTACTCTCGATGGAGATGGACGCTTCCATTGCCGCGATTCGCTGGGCAGGGAGATGTGCACGATACAAAACGCAGGCAGTGCAGCTTTTGTCGCCGGGTCCCTGGATACGCTAAGTACCGCTGCAGTCACCATTGAGCTGGATGTCCCGCGCGCACCAGGTAATCTGCAGGCGTTCGATGACTGTGTTGCCATTGCGCGGCAACTTGCAGCAGCGCTAGGAGGGCAACTTGCCGATGATAATGGGATTGCACTGACTGAACCAGGATTGGCTGCCATACGGACCCAGCTTGAGCCGATTTATGCTGCCATGACTGCCAAGGGCATTCCAGCGGGAAGCACCCAGGCCCTGCGGTTGTTTTCCTGAACAGGCCGGCCAGCCATGAGTGTGCCACTAAAGGCAGCTGAGAAGGCCGCAGCACTGCGTTCAGCGCTGGAGCACCATAATTTTCGGTACTACGTGCTGGATGAGCCCGAGGTCAGCGATGCCGAGTATGACAGCTTGTTTGTCGAACTGCAGGGGCTGGAGGCGCAATATCCAGAGCTGGTATGCGCCGAATCCCCCACCCAGCGGGTCGCAGGGATGCCGCTGGCCGATTTTGCCAAAGTGGCTCACCAGGTTCCCATGTTGTCGCTGAACAACGCCTTCAGTGAGGAGGATATTCAGAACTTCGACCGGCGCGTTTGTGAAGGCCTCGAACGCCAGACGGTGGAGTATGTCGCCGAACCCAAATTTGATGGGCTGGCCATCAGCCTGCGGTATGTGCGTGGGCGCTTCGTACAGGGAGCAACCCGGGGCGACGGCAGCACCGGGGAAGACGTTACCCAGAATTTGAGGACCGTCCGGAGCATCCCGCTGCAATTGAGACAAGGCGCTCCAGAAGTACTGGAGGTTCGCGGGGAGGTTCTGATGTTCAAAAGCGATTTTCGGACATTGAATGAGAGGCAGCGGGCGGCGGATACAAAGGAATTTGTCAATCCCAGAAACGCTGCCGCCGGTAGCTTGCGGCAGTTGGATCCCCGAATCACTGCCAACCGCCCACTGCGCTTCTTCGCGTATGGAATGGGCTCGGTGGAGGGGCTGCCAACTGGCGTGGCATTGCCGGAACGGCAGAGTAGCCTGCTGAAATGGCTCGCCACGCTCGGTATTCCCGTGAATGCGGAACATGCCGTCGTAACCGGAGCTTCAGGACTGATGACCTACTACCGGCAGATGAGCGAAAAGCGGCCCAACCTACCGTTCGAGATCGATGGCGTTGTTTATAAGGTGAATGAAATCCGATCCCAGGAAAGACTGGGATTCGTTTCGCGAGCCCCCAGATTTGCCATCGCCCACAAGTTCCCGGCCGAAGAAGCACTCACCGAAGTGCGTGATATCGATGTCCAGGTCGGACGCACCGGTGCCTTGACACCCACCGCCCGCCTGAAACCGGTATTCGTGGGGGGCGTGACCGTAACGAATGCAACCCTGCATAACGAAGATGAAATGCGGCGCAAGGACATTCATATCGGAGACACCGTGGTGGTACGGCGTGCCGGTGACGTCATACCGGAAGTCGTGCGAGTACTTCTGGAGAAACGACCGGCAGATGCGCGACTCTTTCACATGCCAAGCCAGTGTCCGGTATGCGGTTCCGTGGCGATACGCCAGCCCGATGAGGCCGTTACACGATGCACGGGTGGGTTGGTTTGCCCTGCCCAACGGAAACAAGCCCTGCTGCATTTTGCCTCCCGGCGCGCCATGGACATTGAAGGGCTGGGCGAAAAGATAGTGGACCAACTGGTTGATCAGGCGCTCGTGCAGACACTGCCGGACCTGTACGAACTGCAGCAGGACAGGCTGGCTGCCCTCGACAGGATGGGCGAGAAATCTGCAGCCAGTCTGATACAAGCCATAGCGCAATCCAGGCAGACTACGCTACAACGATTCATTTACGCGCTGGGAATCCGTAATGTCGGAGAATCCACCGCACGGGAGTTGGCACGGCACTTTGGGAGCCTTCATGCCATTCTTCATGCCGAATCAGCGGAGTTGCTTGAGGTCAGCGATGTCGGACCGGTGGTGGCTGAAGCAATCCGCCGATTCTTCGACGAGAAACACAACCTGGAGGTCATCAGCCGCCTGGGAGCACAGGGTATCTGCTGGCAGGAGCATGAACGCGCAGTCAATTCCCCAGCTGGCACGCTTGCCGGAAAAACCCTGGTTCTGACGGGGACTTTGCCCAGTCTGACCCGGGATGAAGCACGCCAATTGATCGAGGTTGCCGGTGGAAAGGTAGCCGGATCTGTTTCACGCAAGACCCACTTCGTTGTGGCCGGTGATGATGCTGGGAGCAAGCTGGAAAAAGCCCGCGAACTGGGCGTGCCCATCATCGACGAAGAACAGCTTCGGACAATTGTGGAAAAAAATGAGTAATCATTGCAGAGGAAACAGGAATGAGCAAAGTCACCAAGGCTGTTTTTCCGGTAGCCGGCCTGGGAAGCCGATTCCTTCCGGCAACCAAGGCCAGTCCCAAGGAGATGATGCCCATTGTAGACAAGCCGCTGATCCAATATGCGGTCGAGGAGGCCGTCGCGGCGGGCATTACCGACATGATCTTCATCACAGGCCGCAACAAGCGTGCGATTGAAGACCATTTCGACAAAGCCTATGAAATCGAATCGGAACTGGCGCAACGGGGTAAGAAAGACCTGCTCGCCCTCATTCAGAAAATCATCCCCGCCCACGTAAATTGCATCTACATCCGGCAAACCGAAGCACTGGGGCTTGGCCACGCGGTGCTGTGTGCCAAGCCGGTTGTGCAGAATGAGCCATTTGCCATCATTCTGGCCGACGAACTGATAGACGCCGAGCCCGGTGCTACGCGCCAGATGGTTTCCCTGTATGAGCGCACTCAGGGATCGGTGCTAGGCGTCCAGGAAATTTCCCGGGAGCAAACCGGCTCCTACGGCATCGTCCAGGTAGAAATGGAGAATGGGTTGGAGCGGATGGTGGGCATCGTGGAGAAGCCCGCCCCCGAAGTGGCGCCTTCAACACTTGCCGCGGTGGGACGTTATGTACTCTCGCCCCGGATATTCCATCATCTGGGCAACACCAAGGCAGGGTCCGGCGGAGAGATACAACTCACCGATGGCATTGCCGGTTTACTGCAAGAGGAAAAGGTTTATGCACACCGCATCAGCGGCACACGCTACGACTGTGGCTCCAAGCTCGGCTACCTGAAAGCAACGGTAGGCCTTGGGATCAAGCACGAGGAAGCGGGGCAGGAATTCCGCGAGTGGTTGCGGCAGTTCATTTAGGAAAGTACTCAGCAAGGGAGGCAAGCCCCTCTTGATCCTCTTACACTTCAGATTGAAGCTCATCCTGATCATTCCCTGTGGCTGGCTTCATCAAAGCCCCCTTCACGGTCAATCAGTGGCGTGAATGAGCTGGTCCCGGTAGCATCAGTGCTTCACGACTTGTGCGGAAATGACGACCATGATGCCGGCAGACCAGGCTTGGAAGCTACTGGAAACAGCAGATCTGATCTGCACCGAAGAGGAAGTGGCCGGCGCGATAAGGCGCCTTGCCGGGGAAATCAGCTCGAAATTGGGCAACCGTTATCCACTAGTGCTCTCGGTGATGGGCGGTGCGGTGTATTTCACCGGTCAGTTGTTGTCCCATCTGAGATTTCCACTGGACCTTGATTACATACATGCGACACGCTATGGCGATGCAACACAAGGCGGCGAAATCACCTGGCGCGTGGAGCCGCGGGAGAACGTCAAGGGACGGGCAGTGCTGATACTGGATGACATCCTCGACGGAGGACACACCCTGGCAGCCATCCGGGATCGAGTCATGGAACGTGGCGCTGCGAGTTTTCATTGCGCGGTGCTGACTGTCAAGGACACTGGCATACCAAAGCCCATCAGTGCCGAATTTGTGGGCCTGAACCTGCCCAATCGCTACGTGTTTGGTTGCGGCATGGACTGCAGTGGCGCTTGGCGGAACCTACCGGCCATCTACGCAGTGAGAAACATGTGATGAGTGCTTCATGTACGGAATAATCGGCGGTACCGGACTCAGTCAGCTGTCCTGCCTGGAGAATGTCACCCGTGAAATTGTTCGCACACCCTACGGTGAACCTTCCGGCCCTCTGACTTGTGGGAGCATAGGAGATACCCAAGTCATTTTCCTCGCACGCCATGGTTACGGTCATACGATACCGCCCCATCAGGTCAACTATCGCGCCAATCTCTGGGCGTTAAAGGAAAAGGGCGCTAACCAGGTTGTTTCGGTGGCATCGGTCGGTGGCATCAGAGCAGACCTTGGGCCGGGGAAGCTGGTGGTGCCGGATCAGTTGCTCGATTACACCTGGGGACGCGATCATACTTACTACCAAGGGGAGAAGCCGGTTACCCACATCGATTTCACACACCCTTATGCAGAGAACCTGCGGGTGCGGATACTCGATGCTGCCGGCGCTGCAGGAGAGGCCTTGATGAATGGCGGCGTCTATGCAACTACGCAGGGCCCCCGGCTCGAGACCGCAGCCGAGATCAATCGCCTGGAACGCGATGGCGGAGACATGGTCGGCATGACAGGCATGCCTGAGGCTTCACTGGCTCGCGAACTGGGGCTTGATTATGCAGCCATTGCCGTCGTCGTAAACCACGCAGCCGGCAGGTCCGACAGTACCCATGGCATACAGCTGGATGCCATTGAAGCTGTTTTACACGAAAGCATGGGCCGGGTCCGCCACATCATCGAAGTACTGGTGTCGACATGATCCGGCCGGTTCTACGCATGGGTGACCAACGATTGCTGGAGGTAACCCGTCCGGTTACTGCATTCGACACACCTGAACTTCGCAAACTGATCACCGACATGCGAGACACCATGGCCCATCTGAACGGGGCCGGACTTGCGGCCCCCCAGATCGGTGTGCCGCTACGGGTGGTCATTTTTGGCGTCCAGCAGAACTCTCGCTATCCGGATGCAGAAGATGTACCGGAAACCGTCCTGATCAACCCCGTCCTTTCACCAATCGGCGACCAGGAAGACGATGGCTGGGAAGGATGCCTGTCGGTTCCGGGCATGCGTGGCGTAGTTCCACGCTGGAAGCGTTTGCATTACCGCGGCCAGGATGAGCGGGGGCAGCCGCTAGAGCGCGAGGC
>CAIPGJ010001037.1 GCA_903864555.1 uncultured Pseudomonadota bacterium
CCTGAATATCGCCATCGCCAGAGGAAACACCCCCCGATCCTGTGCCTGCAGGGGCTTTGATCAGCGCTTCCCGGTGCTGTCACGCCCGGCCAGGCGCGTCTGATGGCCGGCTCTGCCTCGCACGGCGTGCAGCCGCTCACCTGGCTGTTCGACCTGGACAACACCCTGCACGATGCGCGGCCGCATGTGTTTCCGCACATCAACCGTAGCATGACCGACTACATCATGCGCGAATTGCAGGTGCAGGAAGCCGGCGCCCACCAGATCCGGCAGGATTACTGGCAACGCTATGGCGCGACCCTGATCGGGCTGATGCGCCACCACGCCGTGGATCCGCACCACTTTCTCTGGCACACCCACAACATGCCCGACCTCGAGCGCATGGTGGTGGCCGAGGCTGGGCTCAAACACTGCCTGCGCCGGCTGCCGGGGCGCAAGATCCTGTTCTCCAATTCACCGCAGCATTACGCCCAGGCGGTGCTCGACGTGCTCGGCATCGGTGGCTTCTTCGATGCCGTCTACACCATCGAAACCATCCGCTTCCAGCCCAAGCCGGCGCTGGCCGGTTTTCGCGCCCTGATGGCGCGCGAGCGGCTGGTGGCGGAGCGCACCGTCATGGTGGAAGACACCCTCGCCAACCTGGTGGCGGCCCGCCGCCTGGGCATGAAAACGGTCTGGATCAGCCCCTTGGGTCGCCGTCCGGGCTGGGTGGACCTGCGCCTCAAGTCCGTTCTCGAGATCCCGCGATGCATGGGGCAGTTGGGCATTTCGCGCTAGCGAGCCCTCACATAAACACTTAAACTACGCGCATTCTGATTCTGGAGGAAGCGGCCATGGCCGAAACCAAGCCGCGGCCCAAGCGGGGCGAGCGCAAGCTGCAGATCCTGCAGGTCATTGCCGAAATGCTGCAGGACCCCAAGGGCGAGAAGATCACCACGGCAGCGCTGGCAGGCAAGCTGGATGTCTCCGAAGCGGCGCTGTATCGCCACTTCGCCAGCAAGGCGCAGATGTATGAAGGCCTGAACGAATTCATCGAGGCATCGGTGTTCGGCGTGGCCAACAAGATCGCCGCCGAAGAGGAGAGCGGCGTGAAGCAGTTGCATGCCTTCGTGTCCATGCTGTTGGGTTTTGCCGAGAAGAACCCGGGCATGACCCGGGTGCTGATCGGCGATGCCCTGGTGAACGAGAACGAACGCCTGCAGGCGCGCATCAACCAGTTGCATGACCGCATCGAGGCCACACTCAAACAAAGCCTGCGGGTGGCTTCCACCCAGGGGCACGAGGAACCAGAACCGGCGGCGCGCGCCAACCTCATCCTGTGCTACGTGGTGGGACGCTGGCACCAATACGCCAAGAGCGGCTTCAAGCGCCTGCCCACCGAAGGTTTCGACAAACAGGCGCCGCTGCTGATCTGATCATTTTCAGATGTTATGCCCCGTGGTTAATGGATCTAGGGGTGGATTGTGATCAGACTCTTCAGGTGGTGATGGTTGTGCCGCACACCGCGCAGGCCGGTTCCCGCTGCATGCGGATCTCGCGCCAGCGTGAGTTGAGCGCGTCCACGATCATCAGCCGTCCGGCCAGGCTCTGTCCTACCCCGGTGAGCAGTTTCAGGGCTTCGGCCGCCTGGGCCGTGCCGATCATGCCGGTGAGCGGGGCGAACACGCCGGTGACGGCACAGCGCAGTTCTTCCGCCTCGGTGTCCTCCGGGAACAGGCAGGCATAGCAGGGTCCGCACTCGGCGCCGGTCTTGCGCAGGTCGAACACGGCCAGCTGGCCGTCAAAGCGGATGGCCGCCCCGGACACCAGCGCCTTGCGATGACGCACGCAGGCACGGTTGACGGCATGGCGGGTGGCGAAGTTGTCAGAGCAGTCGAGCACCACGTCGGCGGCGCGCACCTGCTCATCCAGTGCGGCGCCGGCCAGTTTCTCCGCCAGCGCGATTACGCGCACCTCCGGATTCAGGCCGCCCAGGGTGTCCCGTCCGGAGTCCACCTTGCGCCGTCCCACCGATGCCGTCCCATGCAGGATCTGCCGCTGCAGGTTGGTGAGGTCGACTTCGTCACCGTCGGCCAGGGCGAGGGTGCCGACGCCCGCCGCGGCCAGGTACATCGCCACCGGTGAGCCCAGTCCACCCGCACCGATGATCAGCGCCCGAGCATCCAGCAGCTTCTGCTGGGCCTCGATGCCGAACTCATCGAGCAGGATGTGGCGCGAGTAGCGCAGCAGTTGCTGGTCGTTCATGCGGACAGGTGCGCCGGAGATGGGCGGAATGGGTTGCAAATCAGGCCGGCCAGTGGCGCCGGCCCGTCGCAGGGCCGGAAACCGGTTCAGCGGGCCGCAGCGGGTGCGGCTGCGGTCTGCGGGCCGGGGCTGCGTTTCACCGGCAAGCCCTTCAACTGGTTGATCGCCTGCTGGAACACGAAGTCCTTGTCCGAGGCGAACTCCAGCGGCACCGAAGGACGCTTGGCCTGGGCCGCGCGCTGCTCGGACGCCGCCGCATCGGCCTTGTCGTCCTTCTGGCCCTTGTTCCCATTGTTGGACTGGATTTCCTCGCGTGTCTTTTCGCTGGCCTTGCCATCGGCCGGGTTGGCCAGGTGCTTCTGCAGGTCAGCTTCGCGTATGCCCACCTCCGGGCTGTCCGGGTCCTGCACCACCACATCGGGCAGGATGCCCTTGGCCTGGATGGAGCGGCCATTCGGCGTGAAATAGCGCGCGGTGGTGAGCTTGATCGCCGTGCTGTTGCCCAGCGGCAGAATGGTCTGCACCGAGCCCTTGCCGAAGGTCTGGGTGCCCAGCACTGTGGCGCGCTTGTGGTCCTGCAGCGCGCCCGCGACGATTTCCGAGGCCGAGGCCGAGCCGCCATTGACCAGCACCACCAGGGGCACGTTCTTCACAGCAGCCGGCAGGCCTTTCAGGTAATCGGTTTCCCGGCCGCGCAGGTAATCCTCCGGCGACGCCACGAACTTGCGGCGGGCTTCATCGGTGCGGCCGTCGGTGGAGACCACCAGCGCGCGATTGGGCAGGAAGGCCGCCGACACGGCGACTGCGCCATTGAGCAGTCCACCCGGGTCATTGCGCAGGTCGAGTACCAGGCCCTTGAGCGGGCCCTCCTTGTACAGACCCTGCAGGTGTTTCACCAGGTTCTCGCCGGTGTGTTCCTGGAACTGGGATATGCGCACCCAGCCATAACCCGGTTCGATCATTTTCGACTTCACGCTCTGCACGCGGATGACATCGCGCATCAGCGTGACTTCGAAAGGCTTGTCCTCGCCCTTGCGCACGATGGTGAGGCGGATCGCCGTCTTGGGCTTGCCGCGCATGCGCTTGACTGCGTCATTCAGCGTCATGCCCTTGATCGGTGTGTCGTCGAGCTTGACGATCAGGTCATTGGGCTTCAGTCCGGCGCGGAAGGCCGGGGAATCCTCGATGGGGGAGACCACTTTCACGAAGCCATCTTCCATGCCCACTTCGATGCCCAGTCCGCCGAATTCGCCCTGGGTGCCGACCTTCATCTCGTTGAAGGCTTCCTGGTCGAGGTAGGCCGAATGCGGATCGAGGTCGGAGAGCATGCCGTTGATGGCGCCGGTGATGAGCTTTTTGTCCTCCACCGGTTCGACATAGCCGGACTTGATGGCGCCGAAGACTTCGGCGAAGGAGCGCAACTCGTCCAGCGGCAGTGGCAGCCGCGTGGTGGTTTCGCGCTGCGCCACAGCGGAGAAATTCAGTGACAGCATTACCCCTGCCAGCACGCCTATCGCGACAAGGCCGACCTGCTTCATTTTGCTAGCCATCAAAACTCTCCAGAGAGCGGAAACCCGGGGGAAGTCCCGGACTGACAGAGTCATTCGACACAGTCTGTTCAGACATTCGTTGTGGATGAAACGCTTGATGCATCACTTTGGACTTGCCGTGGTAGGCCGGCGGGACAGAGCCCCGGTCTACTTCAGATTCACCCAGCTGAGCGGGTCGAACGGCCGACCTGCATGACGTATTTCAAAGTATAAACCCGAATCTGCGTTACCACCGCTATCTCCGGTGGTGGCAACCGTGTCACCGGTGCGCACCGTTTCGCCCAGCGCTTTCAACACTGACTCGTTATTGCCATAAATGGTGAGGTATCCCTGCCCGTGGTCGAGGATGAGCAGATTGCCGAATCCGCGCATCCAGTCTGAAAACACCACCCGCCCGCCGGCAACTGCCCTGACTTCCTGTCCAGCCGGCGCGCGGATGAACAGGCCCTTCCAGCTCGGCCCGCCGTCTGGTCGTGGACTGCCGAAGCGGCTGACAAGTTCCCCGCGAACGGGCAGCCGCAGCAGGCCCTTGAGCCTGGTAAATACCCCTTCTGCCATTTGGGGTGCTCCGGATTCCGGCACCTTTTCATTGCGCCGCCCTGGCGTCGCGACCGGGCGCTGTTTCTTTTTCGCATCCTCGGCGATCACCCGGGACAACTCTTCCACCAGGCGGGTCAGGCGCGACTCATCCCGTTCCAGGTTCTTCACCTGCCGGCGTTGCTCGCGCAGTTGCGCCGAGACCTTTTCCAGCACGCGTTTGCGGGCCGTCTGCTCCTTCGCCAGCTGGTCGCGCCCCTTCTTCTGGTCGTTTTCGATTTCCGCGAGCTCGGCCGTCTTGTCCCGCGAGCGGCCGCGCAGTTCCTCCAGCCAGGCCAGAGTCGCCTGGAGCGAGCGCACCAGCTCGGCCTGGGCCCGGGAGATATAGCCGTAGTAGTGCAGGTCTCGGGCGGTCTGGTTCGGATCAACGCCGGATACCAGCAGCTTGAGGTAGTCGGCCTGGCCGCCCAGATAGCGCAAGGAGAGCAACTGGGCGAGGTCTTCCTGGCGTCCGGCCAGTTCTTCCTGCACCCGAGCCGCCTCGCCGCCCAGCCGGGCCAGCTCGGTCC
>CAIPGJ010001038.1 GCA_903864555.1 uncultured Pseudomonadota bacterium
TACGTTGCAGTCATCCCCCGGCGTCAGACTAGTTGTCGCCTCTGTCTTCACGCGGATGATCCGCCCCGGAGCGACACGATATGAAAGGCACGCCGCATTCAGCAGCGTTCAAGGAACAGGCGCTGAGCAAGGCCAGGCAGCGCGGAGAGCGCACGCTGGGGTCCATCGCCGATGAACTCAATCTGTCCGTGGGCACGCTCAAGGGCTGGCTCAAGGTGCAGCGTCGAGTGCCGGCAGTTCCGCCGCATGCGGCGGAACTGCCGGACGGCATTCCTGCGTCCCAATGGAGCGCCCCACAGCGCCTTCTGGCGCTCCACGAGAGCCACGCCCTGTCGGGTCCCGCGCTGCACGCGTGGTGCCGCGAGAAGGGCCTGTTCGAGCATCAGCTGCAGCAGTGGAACCAGGACTTCTGTGCAGCAGGTGCGGACAACGCCGTCCCTCAGCGCCAGGCAACCGCGGCACTGCGTGATCTGCAGGCCAGACACGAACAACTGCAACGCGAGATGCGCCGCAAGGACAGGGCGCTGGCAGAAGCCGCTGCCCTGCTGGTGCTCCAAAAAAAGTTCCAGGCATTGTGGGAGGACGCGGACAAATGAGTTCGCCGACGGAGCGCCAGTCGTTGCTGGTGCTCATTGGCGAAGCCTGCAGCGACGGTGCCCGCCTGGCCCCGGCCTGTGCACTGATCGGACTCAGCGAGCGCACGGTGCAGCGCTGGCAGCGGCCAGCACAGATGGGTGATCGTCGAGTCACCGAGCGGCGGTGCCCTGTGCGCCCCCACAACAAGCTCAGCAACGAGGAACGCCAGGCCGCACTCACGCTGCTCAACAGCGATGCGTACAAGGACCTGCCGCCCAGTCAGATCGTGCCCAGACTGGCCGACCAGGGGCAGTACGTCTGCAGCGAATCAACGCTGTATCGGCTGCTGCATGAGGTTGGCCAGGTCACGCATCGTGGGATCGCGCGGGCACCGCATCCGCGCAGCAAACCCCGCGCATTGCAGGCGTCCGCACCCGACCGGATCTACTGCTGGGACATCACCTATCTGCCCACGAGGGTGCGCGGCCAGCACTTCTACCTGTACCTCTTCGAGGATGTGTTCAGCCGCAAGATCGTCGGCTGGCAGGTGTACGACTGCGAGAGCGCGGCGCTGGCAGGGCACCTGCTGGAAGACATCTGTCGGCGCCAGGGCATCAAGCCCGGCCAGGTCACCGTGCACTCGGACAACGGCTCGCCCATGAAGGGCGAAACGATGCTGGCCACCATGCAACGTCTGGGCGTGGCCGCCTCGCGCAGCCGGCCCGCCGTGAGCAACGACAATCCCTACGCCGAGTCGCTGTTCAGGACCCTGAAGTACCGACCCCGTTTCCCACTCCAGCCGTTTGCCGACCTGCTGACCGCACGACGCTGGGTGACTGCGCTCGTGCACTGGTACAACAACGAGCACCGGCACGGCGCCATCCGGTTCGTCACACCCGAGCAGCGTCACCGCGGCGACGACCGGGCGCTGCTGGTGAACCGCGCGTCCGTCTACGAACGCGCGCGTCAGGCCAACCCTGCCCGATGGTCAGGGCAGACCCGCAACTGGCGCTTCATCGAGGCCGTCCACCTCAACCCCGATCGTCAACAACTCAAGGACACAGAACCCACCAGCGCCGCAGCATGACTCAACCCTTCGACGCGACAACTACCTTGAAAACCGCCGGATCATGCCCTGCCACATCCAGGTCGCGACGACCGCAAGCCACGTTCCACCGAAAGTAACCGGGCCATCGGGCTAGGTCCCATAACGCAACGCCTGGACCGGACTTTCCCACTGATCTGAAATGACCTCGATGACGGCAGGCCCCTGGGGAGAAGACTCCTTGATCAGGGCCTCTCTCAGCTCGTCGAGGGTAGTCACGGTGTAACCACGCGCCCCGAAGCCCCGCGCCACGGTGGCGAAGTCAATGTGCGCGTAGTCGGTCGAAATGTAGTTCTTGTCGTAGTGATCCTTCTGCACGTGCTTGATCCAGCCAAGCGTATCGTTGTTGAAGATCACGGAGACGATCGGCAGCTTGAACCGCGCCATGACCTCCAGTTCCTGAACGGAAAAGCTGAACCCGCCATCTCCTGCAAACTGCAGGATGCGGTTGCCTCCCTGGGTGGCCAACGACGCGCCGATGGCAGCCGGGGATCCCCAACCGAGCCCTGCCAGTCCCCTGGGCGCGAAGAACCTCTTTCCCGCAGTGGCGAATCTGAGGTATTGAGCCGCCCATCCACACGCCAGACTTGCATCGCAGACGACGATGTCGTCATCGCTCAGGAATTCATTCACCACACCCATGATGGGTTGCGGCCGAAGTGGCGTACCTGCATTCGCCGAGCTCGTCTGAGCCGCATGCCACTCGCCGAAAGCTGCCTTGTGGGATGCGAAGTCCCAGGCGCTCGAAGTCGGTAGGTCACCCAGGCCGGCCCGCAAGGCCTCGAGGCCAAGCTTCGCATCTCCCAGAAGTGGTATGCAGTCGGGGTAGTTGCGGCCGATCTCTTCCCCGTCCACTTCCAGATGGATGATCGATTGGTCCTGGCGTGGCAACGCATAGTTGAAGGTCGTGACCTGACCAGCCTTGCAGCCGACCATCAGGATCACGTCTGCCTCTCTGCAGACTGCACTGGCAGCGGGATTCCCGAACCCACCGGTCACACCAAAGACCTGAGGATGGGTCTCTTCCACCGTACCCTTGCCGGAAATCGTGGTGACCATGGCGGCGCCCAGATGCTCCAGGAGGTCCCGCACTTGCCGACCACAACCCGAGATATGAGCCCCGCCGCCCACCAGCAGCAAGGGCTTGCGTGCATTCCTCAGCAGACTTGCGGCATGCGCCAACGGCTCCGGATCCGGGGCGGCTCGAAACCTCGGATACACGGCGCCCGCCTTGCTTGCTACCGGTCCACTGAACTGAACATCCGCTCTGGCGACATCAACGGGCACACAGACCA
>CAIPGJ010001039.1 GCA_903864555.1 uncultured Pseudomonadota bacterium
AACCTGCAGGTCACGCATGTACCCTACCCGGGTGGTGCGCCGGCCCTGCGCGATGCGGTGGGCGGCCACGTGCCCATCCTCAGCGACACCTTCAGCAGCATCGTGCCCTACCACCGGCAAGGACAGTTGCGCGTGCTGGCCACCACCGGGGCCAAGCGCTCGCCCATCGCGCCGGACATCCCGGCTGCGGTGGAATTCAACCTGCCCGGCATGGTGGCGGCGACCTCGGGCATCCTGCTGGCACCGGCCGGCACGCCCGCAGCCGTGATCGACGCCCTGCAGTCGGCCATGGCCAAGGTGATGCAGATGCCCTCCTTCCAGGCCGACCTGGAGAAGCTCGGGGTCGAACCGGAGCCCGCCTCGACGCCGGCGAAAACCGCCGCCTTCATCGCCTCGGAAATCGCCAAGTGGGCGCCCGTGATCAAGGCCACCGGCACCACCATGTAGTTCGTCAGCGCGGCCGGCCGGCTGAGGCGGAAAGCCTTCAGCCGGCCTCCAGATCGGCCACCAGGTCGGCCTGATCCCGCTCGATGCGGGCGGCGGCTTCCTTCAGCAATTGCGTCGCGGCGGCAATGCGCCGCTCGCTGAATTCGGCCAGCGGTCCGGCCACGCTGATTGCCGCTACCGGCGCCCCGTGACGGTTGACGATGGGCACGCCCAGCGACGCGCCTCCCGGCAGGATATTGCCCAGGTTGATGCCCACACCCAGGCGCTGCGAGCGCTGCCACATGGCGTCATAGGTGCGGCCGCGATGCGCCGGATTGCTGCGCAGGGCGCGGCGGTTGGCCGCCAGCAGGCGTCGCTGCTCCCCCGACGGCAGCCGCAGCAGCATGGCTACGCCCAGCGCAGACCCGGCCAGCGGCACCTTGCGCCCCACCTCGTTCATCAGGTTCACCGAGGTGGTGCCGACGCGGTCGGCGCAAACCACCTCCTCACCTGAACGCAGGGCCAGAAACACCACCCAGCGGGTCTTTTGGGAAATCTGCAACAACGCCGCATGACAGGCCGCCTGGAACTGGAAATAGGAGGGCACGGTGAGCGCCATTTCATACAGGGCCGGACCGGGCACATAGCGTTTGTCCTGCGGCCGTTGTCGGACCAGGCGCATGGCGGCGAGCGAGGTGAGGATGCGGTAGGCGGTGCTGGTGCTGAGCCCGCACTGCGCGGCGATGTCGGTGAGTCGCCAGCCGATCTGGCGCCGCGTGCCCAGCACCTTGAGCAGCGAGACGGTGCGCCCGATCGACTGGGTGCCCGGCGGCTGTTGCCGGGGTGGCCGACCCGGCTCGGGACGCTTGCGGGCAGTGGCCATGTGGGCAGGTCCGCGGAAGGGTGGTTGAGGAATGGAAATTTTGCCACATCATGGCAAAACTTTGCCGACCACACCCTTGTCCCCGGGGCAATGGTGCTATGGTCATGCAACATGGCCTGCAGGCCATCCCTTTCCCGATTTCCCCACGAGGAGTGCCCCTTGGCAAGCAGCAAGGCAGCCGACGCATCCGGGCAGTACGCGATCGCCGTCGACATCGGCGGCACCTTCACCGACATCACCCTGGCAGACCGCGCCAGCGGACGCCTGTGGCAGGTGAAGACCCCCACCACCCCGGGCGACCAGTCGCAGGCTTTTGCCGCTGGCATCCTGCGCATCCTGAAAGAGGCCGGCATTGCCGCAGCCGACATTGCCGGGGTGTTCCACGGCACCACCGTGGCCACCAATGCCATCCTTGAGCGCAAGGGCGCCACGGTCGGCCTGCTGACCACCGAAGGCTGCCGCTACGTGCTGCACATCGGCCGGCACGATGTGGCGAAGAATGCCAACAGCTATTTCTGGATCCGCCCGCCGCGCCTGGTGCCACCGCGACGCATCCATGAAGTCATCGGGCGCACCAGCCCTGAAGGCCGCGAGGAAAAGCCGCTGGACGAAGCCGCCTGTCGCGCCGCCATCAGCCGCCTCGGGGAACAAGGTATCGAATCCCTGGCCATCTGCCTGCTGCACGCCTACGCCAATGGCGCACACGAACAACGCGTGCGCGAACTGGTCGCCGAAGTGCTGCCCGGCATGCCCTGCTCCATCTCCTCGGAAGTGCTGCCCATCTTCCGCGAATACGAGCGAACCACCGCCACCGTCATCAATGCCTACGTGATGCCCAAGGTGGCCGGTTACCACCAGCGCCTGGAGGCGCGGCTGCAGGAAATGGGGCTCAAGGCTCCCTTGCGCATCATGAAGTCCAACGGCGGCATGTATTCGGCGCAGGCGGCGGCACGCCAGCCCATCCACACCGCGCTCTCCGGTCCCGCCGCCGCGGCCGTGGGCGCCATCCTGGTCGGCCAGGCTGCCGGTTACCCGAACGTGATCTCCATCGACGTGGGCGGCACCTCGGCCGACATCTGCCTGTCGCGCGACAACCGCCCGGCGATCAGCTCCGCCGGCGAGATCGCCGGGCTGCCGCTCAATGTGCCCATGGTGGACGTGAACACCATCGGCGCCGGCGGCGGTTCCATCGCCCGGGTCCTGGGGCGCAGCCTGCAGGTGGGCCCGGAAAGCGCCGGCGCCGAGCCCGGCCCGGCCTGTTACGCGCGTGGCGGCCTGGAAGCCACCGTCACCGACGCCAACCTGGTGCTGGGGCGCAGTCCCGACTCCCTGGGCGGCGAAGTGGCGCTCAGGATCACGCTGGCCGAGGAAGCCATCAGCGACCATGTCGCCAAGCCCCTGGGGCTGTCGCTGCACGAGGCGGCCGACGGCATCGTCGAACTGCTCAACAACAACATGGCCGCCGCCATCCGCTCCGTCTCGGTGGAGCGTGGCCACGATCCGCGCGAATTCGCCCTGGTGGCGGGCGGCGGCGGCGGCGCGCTGCACGCAGGGCGCCTGGCTGAACTGCTCGGCATCCCGCGCGTCATCGTGCCGGCCAGTGCCGGACTGCTGTCCACCCTGGGCCTGCTGGCCACCGACCTGAAGAGCGATTTCTTCCAGACCATCATCCAGCGTTCCGGGCAGTTCGACCTGCAGCGCCTGAATGCCACCCTGTCAGAACTGGAAGCGCGTGCCCAGGCCTGGTTCCGCGACGAGGGGGTGGCCGAGGCCGATGCGCGCTTCGTGCGCACCGCCAGCCTGCGCTACATCAACCAGGCCTATGAAATCGCCGTGACCCTGCCCGAGCGGGCCGCCAGCCAGGGCGGCGCCCTGCTCACCGCGGGCGACCTCGAAGCGCTGCAACAGACCTTCCATCGCCAGCACGAGCAGCTGTATTCGTGGTCCTCGCCCAGCCTGCCGGTGGAACTGGTCAACCTGGGCATCTCGGCCTACGGGCGCCTCGCCAAGATCCGCCTGTCCCCGCGCGCAGCGGCAGCCGAAAGCCCCCTGGCCGCCCGCACCAGCCGCGCCGTGTACTTTGGCCACAGCCATGGCCTCCTGGACACGCCCGTCTACGACTTCGATGCCCTGGCGCCCGGCCATCGACTCACCGGCCCGGCCGTCATCGAGCAACGCTTTTCCACGGTGCTGGTACTGCCCGGGCACGTGGCCAGCATGGATAGCTACGGCAACATCATCATGGAGGTGCCGCAATGAAGGCCACAGCGGAGGAAACGGTTGATCCGGTCGTCGTCGAAATCATCAAGGGTGCGCTGAAGTCCTGCGGCGATGAAATGGAATCGGTCATCGTGCGCACCTCGATGTCACCCTTCATCCGCGAGAAGGGCGACCACTTCTCCGGCCTCACCGACCGCCGCGCGCGCCTGCTCTACACCACCAACGACCGCGCCGGCCCCGGCATGATCGAGGCGATCTGGGAGAAATTCCCCGCCGAAGTGATGCAGCCCGGCGATGTCTACTGGGCCAATGACCCCTATCTGCTGCACGGCGCCATCTCGCACTCGCCGGACATGTGCTTCATCGCGCCCGCCTTCTGGGGCAAGAAGCTGATCGGCTATTCGCTGTGCTTCGGCCACTTCTGGGATGTCGGCGGCTCGCGTCCGGGCAGCCTCTCGCCCAGCAACACCGACATCTTCCAGGAAGGCCTGGCCGTGCCGCAGGTGAAGATCGTCTCGGCGGGCACACTGAATGACGACCTGTACCGGCTGATCCTGCGCAACTCGCGCTTTCCCGACATGATGGAGGGCGACACCCGCGCCATGATGGCGGCCACGCGCATCGGCCAGAGCCGCCTCACCGAGCTGTTCGAGCGCTATGGCGAGGACATGACCGAAGCCTGCTTCGAGGAACTGCTGGCACGCTCCGAAGCGGTGGTGCGCCGGAACATCGCCGCGCACAGCAAGCCCGGCCGTTACCGCTTTGCCGATTATGTCGATGACGACTGCGTCACCGAAACGCCCTACCGCATCGAGCTGGAGGTGGAGGTGAAGGGGGATGAAGTCACCCTGGTCGACGGCTCGGGCAGCGATGACCAGGCCAAGGGCCCCATCAACTACCTGCTGCACCCGGACATCTGCCGCATGATGTTCTCGCGCTTCCTGCTGCGCGATGACCGCACCGTATCGCAGAACCAGGGCGCCTACCGCACCATCAAGGAAGTGAAGCTGCGCCCGGGCAGCATCCTGCAGCCGACGCGCCCGGCACCGCTGGGCCTGCGCGCGCACACCCTGCACCGCTTCCTCAATGCCGTGCTGGGTGCCTTTGCCCAGGCCACCGAGGGCGGCACGCCGGCGGGCTCGCCCGACTACGTCATCGTCATCATGCACAGCCTCGATCCGAAGACCGGCAAGGTGGTGCTGTGTACGGACGGCTTGGGCGTGGGGCAGGGCGCGCGGCCCTTCGCCGACGGCCTGGACGTGATCTATTCGCGCCGCCAGAAAAACTACCCCATGGAGTTCCTCGAGGGCACCTACGCCATGCGCATCGAGCGCTTCGACATCGCGCCGGATTCGGGCGGCCCCGGGCAGTTCCGCGGCGGCCTGGGCATCATCCGCGACTACCGCATGCTGGCCGACAAGGTCACCCTGGCCACGCGCATGGCCAACCGCAAGACGCCGCCCTGGGGCGTGAAGGGCGGCAAGGCCGGACGCACCGGCCGCATCACCGTCAATCCGGGCCAGGCTGACGAGCGCGTGATCCCGGGCTTCTCCGATGGCATCAAATTGAAGCGCGGCGACCTGGTGCGCGTGCTCTCCAGCGGCGGCGGCGGTTATGGCGATCCGCTGGATCGGGCACTGTCCCAGGTCGAGGACGATGTCGCCGACGGCTTCATCACCATCGCCGGCGCGCTGGCTGACTACGGCGTGGTGATCAACGAGAAGACGCTGGCCGCAGATGTGAAGGCCACCGAACAGCAACGCGCACGACTGCGCAGCGGGCGCACCGAGCCGCTGCCGTTCTACGACCGCGGGCCGCAGTTCCAGGAACTGGAGCGTCTCTATCATGAGAAACAAGCGGCAAAATCCGCGGCCTGAACATAAAACGACACCCACATGACCCACAGCACACCAATCAGGAGAGGGTAGCCATGGCACGCATCGCAATCGGCGGCTTCATGCACGAGACCAATTCATTCGTGGCCACGCCCACCGACTGGAAGACCTACAACACCCACGGCTCACGCCCGCCGCTGTCGCGCGGCAAGGAAGTGCTGGAGCGCCTGAAGAACACCTCCTTTGCCACCTCCGGCTTCCTCAAGGCAATGGACGCCCGGCACGACATCGTGCCCACCGTGTGGGGCGCAGCGCTGGCCTCGGGCACGGTAACGCGCGAGGCCTATGAGCGCATCGCCGGCGAACTGATCGGGCGTCTGTCGGAACTGCTGCCGGTGGATGGCGTCTACCTCGACCTGCACGGCGCCATGGTCAGCGACGACTTCGAGGATGGCGAAGGCGAGCTGGTGCGGCGCGTGCGCGCCGCCGTCGGCGAGAACACCCCGGTGGTGATTTCGCTCGACTGGCATGCCAATGTCACCGAAGCCATGGTGAAGCACACCGATGGCCTGGTCGGCTACCTCACCTATCCTCACATCGACCAGGAAGAAACCGGGGAACGCGCCGCGCGCGTCATGGAAACGCTGCTCAAGCGCGGCCGGCCGGCCGGACGCGCCTTCCGCAAGATGTCCTTCCTGATTCCGCTCACCTCGCAATGCACCGACATCGATCCGTCCAAAGCCGTGGTCGAGAAGGCGCTCAGCCTGGAGGGCGGTGACGTGCTCAACTGCTCCTACCTGTCCGGCTTTCCGCCTTCGGACCTGGCCGAGTGTGGCGCGTCGGTGTCAGTGCACGCTTACACGCAAGCCCTTGCCGACAGGACGGCCGATGAACTGGCCAATGATGTGGAACGACGCGAGCCGGAGTTCGCCATCCAGACCTACGCCCCCGACGAGGGGGTGAAGGCGGCCATGGCGCTGGCCGCGAAAGTGAAGCGTTCGGTGATCCTGGCTGACACCCAGGACAATCCCGGGGCCGGCGGCACGGCCGACACCACCGGCCTGCTGGCCGCGCTGGTGGCGAACAATGCCCAGGGCGCCTGTCTGGGCGTGTTCTGCGACGCCGAGGCCGCCGCAGCCGCGCATGCCGCGGGCGAGGGCCATGAGGTGAAGCTCAAGCTCGGCGGCAAGCATGGCCCCGAAGGCGTGGTGCCCTTCGAGGGCACCTTCAAGGTGGTGAGGCTGGGCGACGGCATCCTGCGCACCACCGGCCCGCATGTGGGCGGCCGCAACGTCAACCTGGGCAAGATGGC
>CAIPGJ010001040.1 GCA_903864555.1 uncultured Pseudomonadota bacterium
TGATGGCCAAGGGCCAGTTCGTCGGGCTGGTGCGGCCCGGTGCCATCTTCGGCGAAATGGCGTTGCTGGCGAAGGCGCCGCGCACCGCCAGTGCCATGGCCAAGGTGCCCTGCAAGGCGCTGTCCCTGGGCGAGAAGGAATTCAACACGGCCTTGCAGAAGACCCCCGAATTTGCGCTGATGATGATGGCGGTGATGGTCGAGCGCTTGCGCCAGAATATCGCGCGCAAGGGCGGCATCAGCGCGCCCGCCAGCGAAGTCGAGCGCAATGCCGTCTTCAACAAGAAGCAACTGTCCGAGCTGGCCGATGAAATATCGCCGCTGCGCTCGCCTGCCGGCAAGGTCATCATGAATGCCGGTGAGACCGGCATCTTCATGTACATCCTGCAGGAAGGGCGGGTGGCCATCTCCATCAACGGGCAGATCGTCGAGCACATTCCGGCAGGCGGCGTGTTCGGCGAAATGGCGATGGTGGACAATGCCTCGCGATCGGCCACCGCCACTGCCGAGAGCGACTGCACCCTGCTCATGATCAAGCGCGATGACTTCATCACCCTGGTGAAGGCCAGGCCGGAGTTCGGCGCGTCCATACTGCGCACCATCGCCGAGCGCATTCGCGCGCTGGCCTGAGCGCCTCCCGCGATGGGTCATGCCGGCGCCACGCAGCTCATGAGTACAGTGCAGGTCTCCCGCGAAGAACTGGATCGCCGCCCGGTGCGGCCCATCCAGTCGACCTTCTTCAACAGCATCCTGGTCAACCTCGAATACCGCGAGGCCGGACATCCCGGCATTGCGCTGCCGGCTCTACCCTGGGCGGTGATGGAAGCCACCGGCGCGCAGTCGGCAGGCCTGAGCCTGATGGATAAGGAAGGGGGCGTTTGCTGGCGCGCGGTGTCAGGGCGCTGGGCCGCCAGCGCGGGGCAGAGTTTCTTGCTGCGTGATCTGCCCTGTTCAGCGGCCATCGACGCGGGTGAACTGATGCTGCTGGTCAAGCCGGCAAGCGCCTATCCGGCCATCGCCGGCCTTTCACCCGGTGTCATCGAGGGCATGTATGCGCCGGTGGTGCGGGACGGCCGCCTGGCGGGGGTGCTGTGGGCGCTCGCCCATGATGATCGGCTGCAGTTCGACAGCCAGGATGCTTTCATGCTGGCAGAACTGGCAGCCATGACCCGACGCCTGCGCTGGGACCGGGACTCGACGGGCGATCAAGGGTGATATCCTCATCAAGGCTGAATGGGGGAGGCGTGGTGTTGCGGATCATCGGGGCTGGGCTTTTGTTCTTGTTCGTCGGCGCGGCATGGTCCTCGGAAAACCTGCTGCAGCTGCACAGGCTGGCCGTGCAGAACGACCCGGACTATCGCAGCATTCGCCATGGCCATGATGCAACCCTGGAGCAGGAAGTCCAGGCTTTCGGGGCGATGCTGCCCTCCATCGGCATTGACATGGCATCTTCAGGCACCCGCTACGGCGCTCGCTCGCCCGGCGCCGACCCACTGGTCACTCCGGACATCAGCACCCGGTTCAACGACAAGCAGTTCAACCTGATCATCAGCCAGCCCCTGTATCGCCCCGAACTGGCGCGTAATCGTACCCAGGCCGAGTGGCGCAACCTGCAGTCCAGGGCGGAACTGGATTTCGCCCTGCAGGATCTCATGGTGCGCCTGGCAGAACGTTATTTCGGGGTGCTGCGTGCGGCAGACGACCTGGAGAACGCGCGTGGTGAGCTGGAGGCCTTCGGCAAACAGCTGGAACTGAGCAAGGAGCGCCTCGAGTTCGGCCTGGTCGCGATCACCGATGTGGACGAGGCCCAGGCCGGCTACGACCTGGCGCGCGCCCGCGTGATCGAAGCCGAGAACGACCTGCGCAGCGCCCGGGATGCGCTGGCCACCATCACCGGTAGCAGTCACCCGGTCCTGGCCAGCTTGCGTGAAGACATGCCCATCGAGCGCCCGGATCCGGCCAGCATCGAAGCATGGTCAGCGTTCGCGGCCGATCAGAATCTGCAGTTGCGCTCGCTGCGCTTCGCCACCAACGTCTCGGAGGTGGAGATCGACAGGGCGGGCGCGGGCCATCTGCCCACCATGGATCTGGTCATGCGGCGCGGCCGCGATAGCGCCAACGGCGGCCAGGCCGGGCCTTTGAACACCGACACCACCGTGCTCGGGGTGCTGATGAGCGTACCGCTCTATCAGGGCGGGCAGGTGCAGTCACGTGTCCGGGAGGCGCGAGCCCTGCACCAGCAGGCCATGGCACGCCTGGAACGCGAACGCCGGGCCGTGCTGCGTGAGACGAGGGATTCGTACTACGGTATTTCCACCAGCATCGCGCGCGTCGATGCGCTGCGGCAGGCAGTGCGTTCAGCCGAATCGGCGGTCGAGTCCATCACCCAGAGCTACGAGCTGAACCTGCGCACCTCATTCGAGGTGTTGCTGGGGCAACGCGACCTGTTCCGCGCCCGACGTGATCTCGTCGGCGCACGCTATGACTACATACTGGGCATCCTGCGCCTGAAGCGTGCGGCAGGCACGCTGACCGAGCCTGACATCGGCAAGGTCAACGCCTGGCTGGACCTTTCCGCGAACCCGGGTGTCCGTCCCTCATCCCGTCTCACCATGCCGGACAGCCTGGCCGGGCGGCCATCTCCCAGGCAGGCACTGGCAGGCCCGGCGTTGGCCGAACAGTCGCCTGCTGCCGATGCCATGAGCCTGAGGCGATCGGTGTTGCTGCGCATGCCGGTTGCCCCCCTCGCTGCTGCTGCGTCATCGCCGGGCCTGCCAGGCCGCTGAACTGTTCCGGAATCAGGCACTTCTTCCTCCTTTCATTCACAGGTGACGGGCGCGGCGCTATCTCTGTTCTGTAAAATGAGGCATTCTTTTTTCGGCACATTACTTGACTATGGTGTCTCCCAAAAATCTGGGCGCAAGGCGGTTTGTCGCACGTCGTTCCGGCATCCATGGCAAAGGCGTCTTTGCCACCCGCTTCATCCCCGTCGGAGAAAGGGTGATCGAATACAAGGGCGAGCGCATCACCGACGAAGAAAGTGCCCGCCGCTATCCGTATTCAACGCATACCTTCCTGTTCCTGCTGGATGACGACATCACCATCGACGGCGGGGTGAAGGGCAATTCGGCGCGCTGGATCAACCACAGCTGCGACCCCAACTGCGAGGCCACCGAGGAGAACAGACGGATCTACTTCGAATCCATCCGCCCCATCAATCCCGGCGATGAAATCACCATTGACTACAACCTCTACGTCGAGGGCCGTTACACCGAAGCCCTGAAGCGCGAGTACGCCTGCATGTGCAGGAGCCTTGCCTGCCGTGGAACGTTTCTGGGCGAGAAGCGCAGTCGCGCTTCGGCA
>CAIPGJ010001041.1 GCA_903864555.1 uncultured Pseudomonadota bacterium
ATACTAAAATAAAAGTCATTGCGTTGAAGTATAGGAAGATAAAAAGTAATCGCAGAACATCAAAGAGGAACTGGAAAAGCTGAAGCTCGAGATGGACACCGCGCGGCGCAAGGGCGACTGGCAGAAAGTCTCCGAATTGCAGTACGGCCTCATCCCGCAACTGGAAGCGCAAATCAAGAAGGTCGAGGGCTCCGGGGAAGACAAGAAAGGCGCGCCGTCCCCGGCCAGACCGAAACTGCTGCGCACCGAGGTCGGCGCTGAAGAGATTGCGGAAGTGGTTTCTCGTGCCACCGGCATCCCGGTATCCAAGATGATGCAGGGCGAACGTGACAAGCTGCTGCAGATGGAGGAGCGGCTGCACCAGCGGGTTGTCGGTCAGGACGAGGCTGTGCGCCTGGTGTCGGATGCAATCCGCCGCTCTCGCGCAGGGTTGGCGGACCCCAACAAGCCCTACGGGTCCTTTTTGTTCCTCGGACCAACCGGCGTGGGCAAAACCGAACTCTGCAAGGCGTTGGCGTCGTTCCTGTTCGATTCCGAGGATCACCTGATCCGTATCGACATGTCGGAGTTCATGGAAAAGCACTCAGTGGCACGCCTCATCGGCGCCCCTCCAGGATATGTCGGCTATGAGGAGGGCGGGCATCTCACGGAAACCGTGCGGCGCAAGCCCTACAGCGTGATCCTGCTTGATGAAATGGAAAAAGCGCATCCGGACGTGTTCAATGTCCTGCTGCAGGTGCTTGACGACGGACGCATGACCGACGGCCAGGGGCGAACCGTGGATTTCAAAAACACGGTGATCGTCATGACCTCCAACCTTGGATCCCACATGATCCAGCAGATGGCGGGCAGCGACCGCGGTCTGGTCAAAACCGCCGTACTGGCGGAGGTCAAAGCGCAACTGCGCCCGGAATTCGTCAACCGCATCGACGAGATCGTGGTGTTCCATTCCCTGGATGAAAAAAACATCCGCAGCATCGCAAAAATCCAGATGCGTTATCTTGAGGAGCGCCTGGCAAAAATGGAGATGCAACTGGTGGTCAGTGAAACGGTACTTGCAGAGATGGCAAAAGCGGGGTTCGATCCGGTCTACGGCGCGCGTCCGCTCAAGCGGGCCATTCAGACCGGTATTGAGAATCCGCTGGCAAAGCTCATTCTAGAAGGGCGTTTCGCGGCCAAGGACACGATTTTGGCCGAATGGCACAAGGGCGGCGTCCGATTCGACAAGGCGGAAGGCAAGGCAGCGGCTTGACGGCGTCCGGGACTGTGTAGATTTTCTGTGGGCGGGGTTTGCGGGAAGGGCAGACCCGCTTCCGAATTTGCAGGCTGATGGTGAAGGCGTCATTGTATCGACGCTGATTTGACAGTGCTATTGTGCAGTGCAATAATTCACCCTGAAGTTAGGCCGTCGTGATTCGTCCACTCCTTGTACTGGAGCTGCAATGCCTGAGCAAAGTGATGCAAGTTATGATGCCTTGATCAAGGCGGGCCAAGCTGCATTACAGCAATTTCTGAATGTCTGGGGTCCCCAAACCACTCCTGCAGAACCCAAAGCATCCTCAGCGAATGGACCTGCGGGCGATGACGCCGGGTCCCGGCTCGCTAGTTTGCAGGCCGATTATTATCAAAAGCACCTGGCGCTGTGGCAATCCTTTCTGGGTGGCGAAAATGGCAATGCTCCGGTCGCCGCCGGGGCGCCG
>CAIPGJ010001042.1 GCA_903864555.1 uncultured Pseudomonadota bacterium
CCCGAGCCGGACACACCGGTGACGACGATCAGCTCGCGCGCAGGCAGGCTGACCGTGATGTTCTTGAGGTTGTTCTGGCGGGCGCCACGGATGTGGATGGCGTCGTCTTGCTCGTTGGACATGGACAGGTTCCGGTAGGGGGAAGCGCGGGAAAGGCCGAAAGCGGGAAAGCACCGGTCAGTCTGCCACAGGGCATTGCACCGCACAAACCGGAGTAGGTGCAGCGGGATGCAATCAAGCGCGACAATTGCCGGGCCGTGGGGGGGTAACCCCCTTGTCAAAGGGGGCCGACGCGACGCAGTCGCGCGGGGGATTTTGGCCAAGCAGACGGATGCCTGACTGGATCAGATCCTGCCGGTAGTCGGGATCATGGTTGTTGCCTGGCAGCCAGATCTGGCTGAGTGGGCAGATCAGCACGGTTGGTGAAAATCCCCCCGCTCGTTCGCTGCGCTCACGAGTCGGCCCCCATTGACAAGGGGGTAAAAACCCCTGCCTTCTGCTCGTCCATGTCACGCATTCACGCATCACGCAGTGCGAAACAAGCAGTCAATCAAGGGAATAGGGCAATCCTGTAAGCTGTTTGCCGCAGGGGTGCCAGCCTGGCATGACGCAGGCGCAGATCAGCGCCCAATACTGACACTGACAAAACCGATCACCGAGAGGAAAGCTGTAATGATCAAGTTCACGGTCAATGGCAAGCCGCGCGAAGTCGATGTGGAGCCGGAAATGCCCTTGTTGTGGGTACTGCGGGATGTGCTGGACGAAAAGGGACCCAAGTACGGCTGTGGCATCGCCCTGTGTGGCGCCTGTTCAGTGCATGTGAACGGTGAACTGGTGCGCTCATGCTCCTATCCGGTGTCGGCCGCGGCGGGCAAGCGCGTGCTCACCATCGAGGGCCTGGAGCAGGACGGCAAGCTGCATCCGGTGCAGCAGGCCTGGATAGACCACCAGGTGCCGCAATGCGGCTACTGCCAGTCCGGCCAGATCATGGCCACGGTGGCGCTGCTGAAGAAAAAGCCCAAACCCAGCGACCGTGACATCGACGAGGCGATGAGCAACATCTGCCGCTGCGGCACCTATGCGCGCATCCGGCCGGCCGTGCATGCGGCGGCGAAGCAACTGGCCGCCGGCGCAAAGCCGGTCGCCAAGCCCGCCGCCAAAGCTGCGGCCAAGGTCTGAGGGGCGCGCCATGAAAACCCTGAATGAAATGCATGAGACCGAAAACACCGATTTCTCCGCCGGCCGCCGGCAGTTCCTGAAAGCCTCGGCCGCCGTCGGCGGGGGCCTGGCCGTGGCCTTACACGTGCCGGTGCTGGCGCAGGGCACGACCGCAGCCCCCGAGCAGGTCAACCTGTGGGTGCTGGTGGGCAGCGACGACAGCGTGGTGATCCGCTATGCGCGTTCGGAGATGGGCCAGGGCAGTTTCACTTCGGCCCCCATGCTGGTAGCCGAGGAACTGGGTTGCGACTGGAACAAGGTACGCGTGGAGTACGTGTCGGCCAACGCCAATGCACGTTCCAAACGCGCCTGGGGCGCCATGAACGCCTCGGGCAGCCAGACCATCCGCTCCTCGCAGCTGTACCTGCGCACCGGCGGCGCCACCGCTCGCGAGATGCTGGTGGCGGCTGCGGCGCAGCAGTGGGCTGTCCCGGCCGGCGAATGCACTGTGGCCAACAGCGTGATCACGCATGCGGCCAGCGGCCGCAGCACCCGCTTCGGCAAGGTGGCCGATGCCGCGGCGAAGCTGCCGGTGCCCAAGGACGTGAAACTGAAGGAGCCCAAGGACTGGACGCTGATTGGCAAGTCGCTGCCGCGTTTCGACATTCCGGCCACGGTGCGCGGCAAGCAGCGCTATGGCATCGACACGCAACTGCCCGGCATGGTGTACGCCGTGGTGGCGCAGTGCCCGGTGTTCGGCGGCACGGTGAAGTCCATCGACGCCTCGAAGATCGACCAGCGCCGCGGCATCCTCAAGGTGCAGAGCCACGGCAGCTTCGTCGCCGTGGTGGCCGACAACTGGTGGCGCGCGAAGGAGGCGCTCAAGTTGTTGCCCGTCGAATGGGACGAGGGCGCCAACGGCAAGGTCAGCAGTGCCAGCATCATGGAGATGTTCCGCGGCGGGCTGGCGGCCACCGACCTGCCAGTGGCCAGCAATGTCGGCAATGTCGAGCAAGGTTTCGCCGCGGCGGCG
>CAIPGJ010001043.1 GCA_903864555.1 uncultured Pseudomonadota bacterium
GCGGTGGAGCGCATCATTCGGTATCTCGGGCGGGATCCGCAGGACGTGGTTGGCGCCATTCCGCCCAGCAACGGCGTGGCAACGATCGAGAAGATCGCCATCAACTGCGTCATGGCCGGCTGCAGGCCCGAATATGTGCCCTTTGTCATTGCTGCGGTGGAGGCGATGCTGGAGGAGCGCTTCAACCTGAACGGTGTGCAGACCACCACCCACGGCTGCGCGCCGCTGGTGATGATCAGTGGGCCGAAAGTGAAGGAACTGGGCTTCCTGACCCGAGAAGGCGCGTTTGGCCATGGCTGCCGTGCCCGCGCCACCATCGGTCGCGCCGTGCGGCTGATACTCTGGAACATCGGCGGCGGTTATCCCTCGGATCCATGCAAGACCACGCATGGCCATCCCGGTTACTACAGTTTCTGCATCGCCGAGGATCAGGAGTCCAATCCCTGGGCGCCGATGCATGTGGAGGCGGGCTTCGATGCCCGCGACACCGTGGTGACGGTGACTGCCGTGGAGGCACCCCACTCCATAGGCACTGGCGCCGGGTCGCGGCCGGCACAGGACGTGTTGTATGTCATTGCTTCGGATATCGCTTCGCTGGGCAGTGCCGCGGTTTCCGGCGGCGACATGGTGCTGGTGCTCGGGCCCATGGCCGCGCGCAATCTGGCCGATGCCGGCTTGAGCATCCCCCAGGTCCGACGCGAACTCATGCGCATGGCCACGCGGCCGGTGCGCGAGGTGAAGCGGCGCGAGTCCATCGCGGAAAGTCATCCCTGGCACTGGAAGAAAACCGTGGATCCGGACAATGACGACGCCCGCGTGCCTTTCCTGAGGCATGAGGAGGACCTCGTCATCCTGGTGAGCGGTGGCTGGGGTTCACCGGCCGGGTTTTGTTCACTCTGTCCGGGCTGGGGCGCGCCGGGCGGTTTCACGGTCAGGCGCAAAGTCGGGTTTCCCGTCTAGCTGTGCAGGCAGGCATTGTCCTTACACGAGGAGAGATCATGACCATACGCATCTACGATCCGGTCGGCATTCCGGAAGTGATACACGCCAGGGAGAAACCGAAGTTCAAGTCCCTGCATGGATTGAAGGTGGGCTATGTTTTCAATCAGCACACCTCGGCGCAGATTTTCTGGAAGGCTCTGGAGGAAGAGGTGACCGAGCGGCTGGCACCCACAGCGGTGCATCGCCTCTACAAGACCAATACCTGGGCTTCCGCGCCGAAAGTCGACATGGACAAGCTCATGGCTGACACTGACTTCGCACTGGTGGGTGTCGGGGCCTGAGGCTCCTGCACATCCGGCGCCGTGCGCGACGGTATTACCCTGGCCAAGGCAGGTCATCCCGTGGTCGTATTCGTCCACGACAATTTCGAGCGGGCGGCACGTGCCCAGGCGGCAGCACTGGGCCTGGCCGAACTGCCCATCCTGGTCTACCCGCACTATTCGCCGACCGATCCGGACCGGGTCGAGGCGGAAAAGGCCGGCAAGGCAGCCATGGCATTCCCGAAGATGCTGGGCTGAGACACCCCAAAGGAGGAGAGTGCAATGGCAATGCGCAGACTGAGCGTGGTGGCAGTGGCAGGGCTGGGGCTGGCCGGTGTGGTGAGTTCGCCGGTGTTTTCCCAGGAGTATCCCAACCGGGTGATTCGCTTCGTCGTGCCGGCCGCGGCCGGCGGTGCTGGCGATATCGTCGCCCGCACCGTGTCCGGCAAGCTTGCGGACCTGTGGAAGCAGCAGATCGTGGTGGACAACAAGGCAGGGGCCAACACCATCATCGGCACCGAGTTCGTGGCGAAATCAAAGCCCGACGGCTACACCTGGCTGCTGGGCGTGCAGGGCAGTCTGGCCATCAATCCTGCGCTTTATCCCAAGCTGCCCTACGATGCGGTGAAGGATTTCGATGCCATTACCCTGCTGACGGTGTACGGCTACGTGCTGGCGGTGCATCCTTCCATGCCGGCGCGCAACCTGCAGGAACTGATTGCGCACATCCGCGCCAATCCCGGCAAAATCACCTACAGCACCTCGGGTGTCGGAGGCTCCAACCATCTCGCCGGCGAATTGTTCCGGCTGACCACCAATGTGGACATCGTTCCTGTTCCCTACAAGGGCACGTCCCTGGCGCTGAACGGCCTGATCGCCGGGGAGGTGTCCATGATGTTCGACACCCTTATCACTTCCATTCCGCAGATCAAGTCCGGCCGGGTACGCCCGCTGGCGGTATCGCTGGCCAATCGATCGAGTTCGCTGCCGGATATTCCGACGCTGGCGGAGTCCGGGGTGCCGGGTTACGAGTTCGGCGCCTGGCAGTCCATCGTCGCCCCCAGTGGTACCCCGAAGGACATCATCAACAAGGTGTACGCTGACACCCGCAAGGTGCTGGTCCTGCCCGACGTGCGCTTCAAGCTGGTGGACCAGGGCGCCAACGAACTGGTGGGCTCGACGCCTGATGAGTTGTCGAAGCTGATACGGTCGGAGATCGAGAAGTACCGTGCGCTGGTGAAGCGGGCAAACATCCGGCTGGACCAGCAGCCCTAGTCATTACAAGCTTTCAAGAATATGGAGGAGTTCGCATGAGCACCAATCGCTTGTCGCAGCCGTTCGTGATGGCCGCTGCTGTCTTGGCAGTCGCAGGGTCATCCGCGTGGCCGGCCATGTCACAGGCACAGGGCCTGTTCGGCAATGCCGCCAAGCCCATCATGATGGTCATCCCCACCGGCCCCGGGGCATCCAATGACCTGGAGACGCGCATGTACGGGCAGAAGCTCACCGAACTCACCGGGCAGGCCTTCATTGCCGATTACAAGCCGGGTGCGGGAACGACGTTGGCAGCCGCCTACGTCGCGAAGGCGGCGCCGGACGGGTACACGCTGGTGGGCGTGTCGAGCAGCTTCACCGCCGCTGCGGCGCTGTACGACAACCTGCCCTATGACCCGCTGAAGGACTTTGCACCGGTCACGCTGATGAGCAAGCGCAGCACGGTGATCATGGCCCATCCCAGCATGCCTTTCAAGAACGTGCAGGAATACATCGCCTACACCAAGGCCAACCCCGGTGCGATCAACATCGCTACCGTCGGTTCAGGCAGCGGGCCGCACATCAATGCCGAGTGGTTCCACATGATGGCCAATACCAAGGTCACCTTTGTGCACTACAAGTCGGCGGCTGCCATGCAGTCGGACCTGCTCTCGGGGCGCGTGCAGATGACCTGGGCTTCACTGCTCACCGGCCTGCCGCACATCCGCTCGGGCAACTTGAGGTTGATTGCCATCGGCAACACCGAACGCAGTCCGCTCGTGGCGGATGGCGTGCCCGCGGCAGAGCAGGGCATGCCCGGCTATGACTACGGCAGCATGTATGCGCTGCTGGCACCCGGCGGCACGCCGCCCGCCATCGTCAACCGCCTGGCCACCGAGTTTGCGCGCGTGGTGAAGTCGCCCGATGTGGCCAAGAAGCTGGATGCCGATGGTGGCTTTGCCGTGGGCAGCACGCCGCAGCAGCTGTCGCAGCTGCTGGCGACGGAAATCGCGCGCTATCGCAAGATCGTGCGCGACGGGAATATCAAGTCGGAGCAATAGCCCTGGCCTTCCATGGACGCAGATCTGGGCGATGTTCTGTACTAGTCCGGCTTCGCCCCCGACTCAGCCACCACCTTGGCAAACTTCGCCACTTCGGCCCTGATGTAAGTCGCCACCTGCTGCGGTGATCCGCCAGCCGGGTCGGCGCCCTGGCTGGCTAGTTGCTCGCGCACTTCGCGCGTCTGGGAGAATTTGGTGATGGCGCCGTTCAGCTGCATGACGATGCCGGCCGGGGCACTGGTGGGTGCCAGCAGCGCGAACCAGCTGGAGGAGTCATAACCGGGCAGGCCCGCTTCGGCCACCGTCGGCACCTCCGGCATGAGGGCACTGCGTGCCACGGTGCTGACGGCGAGTATGCGCAGCTTGCCGGCCCTGGCGAAGGCCTGCACCTGGCCCACGCCGGCGAACA
>CAIPGJ010001044.1 GCA_903864555.1 uncultured Pseudomonadota bacterium
CAACCATGTTCCCAGTATCATTACAGACAGCAAATTGCGGCCCTGCGGGTCACTGCCAAAGAGCAGACCGGGTCCAGGCGCTGCACCGGGCGGGGCAGAAAGCGGCACGGCAGTGGATACATCAACTAACAGCCGTCCGAGGCCAGAGAAAAGTGCGAGCGCCAGCAAAAGAACTATGCCGATACCAAGCGAGGGGTTGCGGTGGACATAGCGCAGGGCAGCAATGAGCCATGGCATCTTCCCTTGCATTGCCTCGGTTGAGGCAAGCATTACTGGGGCTGCGTCAGCCATTTAGGCCTTTCACCCGAACCCGGGGATCAAGCAGCGGATAGATCAGATCGATGGCCAGCATGGAAATCGCGACGGTAAGCGTAAGGATAAAAACGATACCGTAGATTGTGGGGAAGTCGAAAAGCTTGATCGAATCGAGCAGCAAGGAACCAAGTCCAGGGTAGGAGAACACGATCTCCACCAGCACAGCTCCGTTCACGATGTGCCCGAGATACAGCGCCAATGCGGTGGCCTGAGGCAAAAGGGCATTGCGCATGCTATAGCGCATGAACAGACGCCAGGGCTTCAGACCCTTGGCCTCGGCGAAAGTCATGTAGTCTTCGCCCTGTACGTTCACTATCATGCCGCGCATGCCGATGGCCCAGATGCCAATCGATGCAAGTATGATTGAAAGCGATGGAAGCACAGCGTGATGCAAAATTTCGCGCGCAAACTCCCAAGACCATTCCGGGATCGAGACGATCCCGTGACCTCCGGAAATGGGAAACCAACCAGCTTTAGCCGCCAGAAAATAGATCAGTACCAGCCCCAGAAGATAGAAAGGTATGGCCGAGAAAACCATGATGAGCGGGGACAAGATCTGGAGGGTTCGTGAATTCCGTTTCCAGCCAGCGGCTGCTCCCAGCAATGTCCCCAGCACAAAAGCGATCAGTGTGGTCGAAATCATCAACCCTAGCGTCCAAGGCAGGGCAGCTGCGATAAGGTCAGCCACCTGCACCGGATATTTGGTGATCGAGTAGCCAAAATCTAACTGCGCCATGTCTCCCAGATAGCTGAGGTATTGTTGCCAAAGCGGGCGATCCAATCCAAACTTGGCGTTGAAAGCATCTGACATCTCCTGAATCTTGGTCGGATCCACGCCGGAGGTGCCGGCCATCTGGGTCAGTTTCTCGGCGATCGGGTTCTTCGGTGCAAGACGTGGAATGAAGAAATTAAGTGTGCCCGCCGCCCAGACGACGGCGAGCAACATGAGTATCTTTTGGAGGATGAGCCGTACGAGCATTCTCGGTCAGTTGGCTGGCTTGAGGCGAGGCAGCACGTACCCGAAGCTGCCGGATGTATACCAGAAAGACGGCTGCATGTAGGGGTTCTGTACGGTCGGCCAGCCGGTCCAATAGGTCTGGTTCATCGGCACGCGGTGATACCATTCCGAGATTGGAGCCTCGACGGCCTCACGCATCCAGATATCCATCGCGGCAACGACAAGTCCGCCAATCTTCGGATTGTCGGGCGCAAGTTTGCCGATTTCATCGACAATCTTGTCATAGTCCGCGTTGGACCAGCGTGCAGGGAACAGTGTCGGGCGGCCGACCTCAAAGGCATTGCGGCTGTGGTACATCTCCAGTGTCGCGTAGGGATCGCTGATCGAACCGCGGTGACCGAACAGGGTCAGGTCGTACTTGCCGTCCCGCATGATGGCGCGGCTCTCCGGTGTTGAACGAAAGCTCGCGTCAATGCCAGAGTTTTTGAGTTGCTGCGCCACGATAGGCCCGATGGCGTTGAGGATGGGAATAGCGTCGATGACGGCTGCAAGTGGTTGGCCGTCCTTCTCCCAGATTCCGCCAGCATTCTTCTTGTAGCCAGCCACTGTCATCAGTTGATCGCCCCTTGCGCGGTCAAAAACCCCAATGCCGTGCCTGACTGCCAGGGGCTTCACCGAATCAATCGAAGGCTTGAGTGATCCGAACCCAGGGAACGGGCTGAAGGTCGCCTCGCTTGCGCCGGCATAGGCGATGTCGATCAGCTGTTTGCGGTCAAGGTAGTGATTGATGGCTCGCCGGACATTCACATCTGCCCACTTGCCCGACTTGTGGTTGAAGTAAAGCGATGTTGGCCACCAGTCCTTGGCACCATACGGCGCGTTGGTGCCCGTGAAAGTCGTGATCTTGGGATTCTGGGTCAAGAGGTTGCGAACAACTTCCGCGATCTGAATGTCATTGACTATATCCACCTGATTGCTGGCAATCATCTGGGCCATGCGGTCTCGTGTTCCGCCCGGTATGGTGATCACGCGCTGGATTTCCGGCATGGGCGCGATACCGGCCTTGGCAGCCCACCATTCCGTGCGGCGATCCATGAACACCTGATTGTCGGTGAACCGGGTCACGATCCATGGACCGGTCGTGACAGGCCAGCCCTTGGCAACATCGAAGTTACGGAAGGCCGCAAAGTCGCCAGCGTCTTTCCAAATATGTGCAGGCAGCCAGTGCAGCCCGACGTCGTAGTAGTTGATCAGGTACTTGAACGCAAATCGGGGGTCAGGTTGGTTGAGGTCTATCCTGACGGTTTGAGCGTCTACCTTCGTGACCGCCTTA
>CAIPGJ010001045.1 GCA_903864555.1 uncultured Pseudomonadota bacterium
ACCCCCTTGTCAAAGGGGGCCGACTCGGCGAAGCCGAGCGGGGGGATTTTTATACCGCTACGCTGGAATTGCACCAGTCGCTATCCGATAGATGCCTTGGATGTCTCGCGGTGCCCCGTATGCAAATCAGGCTTCAGGATCAGGACATGCAGCATGGCCTGGTCAATGCACGCAGATCCGCCTGCCTGGCCAAAATCCCCCCGCTCGTTCGCTGCGCTCACGAGTCGGCCCCCTTTGACAAGGGGGTAAACCTTGCTGCTCCTGAAGTTTGTCGTGCTCCAGCAGCCCTCACTCCAGTGTGATCTTCGCCTCGCGGATCACGCGGGTCCAGCGCTCGTACTCGTCGCGCATGAGTTTGGTGAGGGCTTCGGGGGTGCTGCCGCCCGGCTCGGCGCCCTGGCTGGCGAGGATGCGCGCCACTTCCGGATCGGCCAGGGTTTGCTGGATGGTGGTGTTCAGCCGGGCGACGATGGGCTGCGGCAGTTTGGCCGGGCCGAACAGGCCGTACCAGGTCAGTACTTCCCAGCCGGGAAAGCCGGATTCGATCATGGTCGGGACATCGGGTGCGGCGGGGTTGCGCGTGGTGGTGCCCACCGAGAGCCCGACCAGCTTGCCCGTCTTCACGTAGGGCAGCACCGTGGGCATGCTGTTCAACATCAGTTGCACGCGGCCTGCCAGCAGGTCGGTCATGGCAGGGGAGGTGCCCTTGTAGGGGATGTGCACCATCTTGATGTCGGCGAGCAGGCACAGCAGTTCCAGCGCCAGGTGGCCGGTGCCGCCGGCACCCACCGAGCCGTAACTGATCTCGCCGGGGCGTGCCTTGGCGATGCGCACCACATCCTGCACATTCTTCGCGCCGAGGGACGGGTGGGCGATCATCATCTGTGTCTGCTTCACCAGCAGCGAGATCGGCGTCAAGTCGCGGAAGGGATCGAAGGGCAGTTTGGCGCCCTGGGTGGCCGCGACGGAGGAGGTGTGCCCGGAGCTGGAATTCATCAGCGTGTGGCCGTCGGGCGCCGACTTGGCCACCGCCTGGGTGCCGATCACGCCGCTGGCGCTGGGGCGATTGTCGACAATCACCTGCTGGCCCAGCAGTTCGCCCATCTTCGGCGCGATGGTGCGGGCGGTGAGGTCGGTGGGGCCGCCCGGCGGATAGTTGACGATGACGCGGATGGCGCGGTTCGGAAACGCGGCGGTGCTGCCCTGGGCCCAGGCGGCCGGGCTGGCCAGTGTGGCGATGGTGGTCATGCTGCCCAGCGCGGCCAGGGCGATGCGTCGTGCCTTGCTCATGGTGTTCCCCTCCTCATGGATGCTGGCTGCGCCTTGTGTGGCGTGCCGAGCTTGCCTTGTTGTATGGCCCAAAGTGTATCAGCCGTGCGCATGCGGGCCGGGCGCAGTCGCATCGCATGCGGGACCTGCAGCAGGACCCATGGCGCATGCCTGGAGGCTTGCGTGTCACACGCCTTTCGCGGTCTACTGGCTCATGAAAGCGAGACCGCAGACATGAACCCCGGATTCTCAATGACGCTGGACGAACTGCGGCAGGCGCGCGAGCGTATTGCCGGCGCCATCCTGGCCACCCCGCTGTGGGGCAACGATCCGCTGTCGCGGGAACTCGGCTGCAATGTCTACCTCAAGCTGGAGAACCTGCAGCGCACCGGCTCCTTCAAGCTGCGCGGGGCCAGCCACAAGGTGGACCGCCTGCTGGCCACCGGCCGTCCGCGCGGCGTGATCGCCGCCTCGGCCGGCAACCATGCGCAGGGCGTGGCGCACGCGGCAGCGGTGGCCGGGCTACCCGCCACCGTGGTGATGCCGCTGAATGCGCCGCTCACCAAGGTCGAGTCCTGCAAGGGCATGGGCGCGACGGTCATCCTGCACGGCCAGTCGCTGGAAGAAGCCAAGCTGGAAGCCGACCGCCTCGCAGCAGAACAAGGCCTGGCCTTCATCCACCCCTACGACGATCGCGACGTGATCGCCGGCCAGGCCAGTGTCGGGCTGGAGATACTCGAATCGCTACCCTTGGTGGGCACCGTGATCGTGCCCCTGGGCGGGGGCGGCCTCCTCAGCGGCATTGCCCTGGCGATCAAGCTGCAGCGGCCCGAAGTGCGCATCATCGGCGTGCAGGCCGAGTCGGTGGCGCCGTGGCGGCATTTCCTCGCCGATGGCGGGCTGGACGAGATCCGGCCGGTAGCCCACACCATTGCTGACGGCATCATGGTGAAGCGCCCGGGCGAGCTGACGCGCCAGGTGATCGCCCGCCATGTCGACGAGATCGTCACCGTGGACGACAACGCCATCGCCGAAGCCATGGTGCGGCTGCTCGAGCGCACCCGCACCATCGGCGAGGGCGCGGGCGTGGTCGGCCTGGCGGCACTGATGCGGCAGAAGATTGCAGTGCGTGCCGATGAGGCGGTGGTCATCGTGGTGAGCGGCGGCAACGCCGACATGACCCTGGTCGGGCGTTCCATTGATTACGGCCTCGCCTCCAGCGGGCGGCTGATGAGCATCGCCGTCACCATCCCCGATACGCCGGGGCGGCTGGCCGCGTTGCTGGGCGTGGTGGCTGCGCATGGCATGAACATCCGCCACATCGAGCATCGCCGCGGCGAACTGCATGTGCCCGTGGGCATGACCGAGGTCATCATGCAGATGGAAACGCGCGATGCCGCCCACCAGCAGGAATTGTTCCAACACTTCGCCCGCGAAGGCCTGGCGGCGCGCAATCTGCTGCCCGGTTGAAAGCGGCCCGGATTCGGCTGCATCTGCGTTGACCAGGATCAAGGTGGCCGCGCGTCGTCCTCTCATCATGTCTGCTCTGACCAATGAGCAGGGAGAGGGACGTGGCGGCTGCCAACATCGAAAGACTGCTGGTCTTCATCCAGAGCATGACGCGCCTGGTGGCGAGCTATTCCTCGGAGAAGACCGTCATGGAGCAGGGACTGCCGTTGCTGGCGGCGCTGGTGTCCCGGGATGACTGGCTGCCGGAGGCCTTCGCGCAGCCCCATCCGCAGTTCTACCAGCAGTACCTGCTGTATGCCGATCCACTGAGCCGGCTGTCCGTGGTGAGCTTTGTCTGGGGGCCGGGGCAGAAGACCCCGGTGCATGACCATCTCAGCTGGGGACTGGTGGGCGGCCTGCGCGGGCGCGAGCGCGAGACCACCTATGCGCGCAGTCCTGACGGCAGCTATCACGTCACCAGCAGCGGCGTGCTGCTCCCCGGGCAGACCACCGCCGTGTCTCCGGAGATCGGCGACGTGCATGAAGTGGCCAATGACTCGCCCCACGAAACGGCCATCAGCATCCATGTCTATGGCAGCAACATCGGCCGAGTCAGCCGGCATGTCATCGACCCGGCCAGCGGTGTGATGAAGGACTTCGTCTACGGTTATGCC
>CAIPGJ010001046.1 GCA_903864555.1 uncultured Pseudomonadota bacterium
GGGCCGGTGCGGTCGTAGCCGGAGACCGAGCAATAGATGATGTCAGGCTTCACCGCGCGGATCTGTTCGTAGCCCAGGCCCATTCTCTCGGCGCCGCCGAACTTGAAGTTCTGGATCACGACATCGCTCTGGCGGGCGATGTCCAGCACCAGCTTCAGGGCTTCGGGTTTCTGCAGGTCCAGGGTGACCGAGCGCTTGTTGCGGTTCACGCTGTTGAAGTAGGCGGTCTCGGTCTTGCCGACGCGCAGGCCCCAGTCACGGGTGTCATCGCCACGACCGGGGTGTTCCAGCTTGATCACCTCGGCGCCGAAGTCGCCCAGCACCATGCCGCACATGGGGCCGGCCAGTACCCGGGAGAGGTCGAGCACGCGGATGCCGGCCAGCGGCAATGCAGATTGCGGGGTGGTGTTCATGCGGCCTGGCCCAGCGCGCTGTAATGGGCCAGGTGGTGGTCCTCGTCGCCCAGCTGGTGGTCGATCATGACCAGGCGTTTGGCGTAATGCGGCATGGTCATTTCCCAGGCCACGCCCATGCCGCCGTGCAGCTGTATGCATTCCTCGGCCACCAGGGTGCCGGTGCGGCCCATGGTGTATTTCGCGGCTGACAGGCTGCGCTCGCGGGTGATGCGGTCGGCATCCAGGTTGCTGGCGGCGTTGATCACCGCCGAGCGCGCCTGCTCGATCTCCAGCAACACCGTGGCCATGCGGTGCTGCAGCGCCTGGAAGCTGCCGATGGGCTTGCCGAACTGCTTGCGCGTCTGCAGGTATTCGACGGTGAACTGGCGGATGACCTCCATGATGCCCAGCGCCTCCGCACACAGGGCGAGGACGCCGCGGCCGATGGCGAATTCCAGTGTGGCGAGGCCTGCACCTTCCTGGCCGAGCAGGGCAGAGGCGGGCACGCGCACCTGGTCGAAGCGGAGTTCCGCGGCGCGCGTGCCATCGGCATTGGGATGGCCGCGCACCTGCAGTCCGGGCGAACCGGCCGGGACGAGAAAGAGCGAGATGCCGGATGGCTCCGTGTTTGCGCCGCTGGTGCGCACCGACACGATGAGGGTCTGCGCCTGGTCGCCGAAGGGCACCACGGCCTTGGCACCGGTGATGAGATAGCTGTCACCCTCGCGCGTGGCGCGGGTGGTGACATGGTTGAGCGCATAGCGTGAATCGGCTTCTTCATGCGCCAGCGTGGCGATGTGGCTGCCATCGATGAGGCTGGCGATCAGCGCCTGCTGCGCGGGATTGCCGGCGCGGACGAGGGCGCTGCCCGCCAGCACGCCGCTGGCGAGGAAGGGCTCGACCACCAGGCCGCGGCCCAGGGCTTCGAACACGGTGGCGATGTCAAAGCCCGCGCCGCCGTAGCCACCCTGTTCCTCGGTGAAGAGCGCGCCGACGACGCCCATCTCCGCCAATGCCGCCCACTGCTTCGGGCTGTAGCCCTGCGGGGAGGCGGTGATGGCGTGGCGTACCTTGATGCTGTACTGCTCGCCCAGATAACGGCCCAGGGTCTCGCTGAGCATCCGGCGTGATTCGGTCTGGTTGAAGTTCATGGCCTGTTCACAATCCCAAAATCATCTTGGCGATGATGTTTTTCTGGATTTCGTTGGAACCGCCGAAGATGGAGAACTTGCGGTAGTTGAAGTATTGCATGGCGGCATAGGCCGCTTCCTGCGGGCCGATGGTGTCGCCTGTGTAGTCGCCATCGAGCGCCTCTTCCAGCCAGGGCAGGGCATACGGGCCCATGGCGCGGCGGGTGAGCGAAGTCAGTTCCTGGCGGATCTCGGTGCCCTTGATCTTCAGCATGGAGCTCTCCGCGCCGGGTGCGCCACCTTCGGCGGCGGCGGCGATCACGCGCAGGTTGGTGGTCTTCATGTTCTCCAGGTCGATGTCGACCCGCGCGATGCGGGCGGCGAACAGCGGGTCCTGCGCCAGCGGCCGGCCGTCCTTCATCACCCGCGAGGCAATGGCTTTCAGGCGTTCCAGCGCCGCCACGGAAAAGCCCACGCCCGCGATGTTGGTGCGTTCATAGGTGAGGAGATACTTGGCGCAGGTCCAGCCCTTGTCCTCCTCGCCCACCA